>JASHOC010000049.1 GCA_030041305.1 Acidobacteriaceae bacterium | reverse complement strand
AAACCGGCCGCATGACCGGCGTCGGACGCCGCGAAGTCGGTCACGGAGCGCTGGCGGAGCGGGCGATTTCCGCAGTCCTGCCTTCATCGGAAGAATCGCAATACTCCATCCGCGTGGTCAGCGACATTCTCGAGTCCAACGGCTCGTCGTCCATGGCCTCGGTATGCGGCGCCAGCCTGGCGCTCTATGACGCAGGCATCGCCATCGACGGAGCCGTGGCCGGCGTGGCCATGGGACTGGTGAAAGAGGGCGACGATTACGCCATCCTCACCGATATCGCCGGCGCCGAAGACCATTACGGCGATATGGACTTCAAGGTCGCCGGCACGCGGAAAGGCATTACCGCGCTGCAAATGGACATCAAGATTGGCGGCCTGACCCGCGAGATTCTTGAGCAGGCGATGGACCAGGCGCGGCGCGGCCGGCTCTTCCTGCTCGACAAAATGGACGCCGAGCTGAACGGACCGCGACTGGAGCGCTCCAAGTACGCGCCCCGCATCGAGACCGTGCAGATTCCCACCGACAAGATCCGTGACCTCATCGGCAAAGGGGGGGCCACCATTCGCGGCATCGTCGAGCAAACCGGCGCCAAAATCGACGTCGACGATACCGGTCGCGTCAGCGTGGCCTCCAGCGACGCCGATGGTCTCAAGAAAGCGCTGGCCATGATCAACGACCTCACCGCGGTGCCCGAAGTCGGCAAGGTCTACCTGGGCAAGGTGGTGCGGATTGCCGAGTTCGGGGCCTTCGTCGAGCTCTTCCCCGGCACGGATGGCTTGTTGCACATCTCCGAAATTGCCGAGCACCGCGTCAAAGAAGTCAAAGACGAGTTGCGCGAGGGCGACCAGGTGATGGTGAAGGTGCTGGCTATCGAGGGCAACCGGATCAAGCTGAGCCGCAAAGCTCTGATCAAGGAGCAAAAGGCCAAGCTGGCGGCTTCGGCTGAAAAAGAGCCCGAATTGCACATCACGGCCTCCGCGGCGCCCGCACGGCCGCGGCACGAGTTCGATGAGCGCCAGCCGCAATCCAACCAGAGCACCATCCTGATCGAGGGCGGCGACGAATTCGGCGAGGACAGCAGCGAAGAATTCGACGAAGAGACTGAGCCAAACTTCAATCGCGTGGAGGGCGCGTCGGTAGCGGCCGGCCAGTCCTTCGGCGGAGGCAGGCCGCAATCGAATAACAATCGTCGCCGGCGGCGCCGCCGTCCCGGTGGACGCCCGCAAGGCGGCAATCCAGGGTAAGAAAATCACCCGCGGAAAGCGAGGCCCGGATCGGCGATTCGGGCCTCATGCATTTTGGACGACCGCAGATAGCTCTCATTTGTCGCTTTGTCCTTGGCGGCGTCCGTTATTCGCCCATGCGCCGGTGCAGCAAGCCGGCTACTCCAAAGGGCAGGAGACAGAATAGTTGCAGTTTTCCGCTTGACTCCTGGTGCGGAAGGCGGGACTCGAACCCGCAAGCCTTGCGGCGCTAGCTCCTAAGGCTAGTGTGTTTGCCATTTCACCACTTCCGCACGGCCCCCGCCAATCCATGGAGAGACCTTTCTCGACCTACTCCTGGAAACGACGGCGCATCCCAAGTCTATAGCATTTTCAGACACGATGGGGTCCGCTTGCGTCTGGAGTAGACTTAAAGACAGTGCGGAAACTGGTGGGGCGCGAGATGCTCGCCTGCGATGCCTGCTTGGCCCCGGCGCATAAGCTTAGGTTGTGAGCTCGTAGCTCAGTTGGTAGAGCAACGCCCTTTTAAGGCGTGGGTCCTGGGTTCGATTCCCAGCGAGCTCACCAGTCACCCTGAATCAATCGATGCCGCCTTCCTGAAACTCCTCTACCCGCGAACCACCCTAAAGGCGCTGCCGCCTTGGATCATTGAGGAAAACTCCTCGTAGTGCGCCTTCTATAGCGGTTCTCCAATTGGTGTAGAGCAGAACCTCGAACGTTGAGTGGCGTTTTTCCCAAGAAAACGCCACCTGGCACGCCCCTCAAAACTCCACGGGAATTGGAGAACCGCCGTAATGCGCCAGTCGGTGTTCGTTCCTGGTCATGGCGCAGCAACCAAAAAGCAAAGCGGAAATGTAAAGCGGACCCTTACGCGTCGGGCCTCGGATTGATTCCCGGCGCGCCCACTGTTCCTCGCCCCTCCCTGCTCGATTCTCCGGCCGCAATCTGACCCGTCATTCAGCGAGGGAAGAAATGCTCCTCCGAGCAATTCCTCAGCCGTTCGGCCGCGCTTTCCGGCGTAATATCCCGCTGCGGCATGGCCAGCATTTCAAATCCCACCATAAATTTCCGCACTGTTGCCGAGCGCAACAACGGGGGAAGGAAGTGCGCGTGGAAATGCCATTCCGCATGCGCAGCCCCATTGCCTGGCGCCTGATGGAAACCCATCGTGTACGGGAAAAAGGTCTCGAAAAGATTGTCGTAGCGCGTGGTCAACCGCTTCAGCGCGTCGGCCAATCCGTCTCGTTCCGCGCTCGTTAACTGGGCCAGATCTCCACAGTGACGGCGGCTCACCAGCAAAACTTCGAACGGCCACACCGCCCACCACGGAACCAGCACGACGAAGTGCTCGTTCTCGAAAATGATGCGCTCTCCGGCCGTGCGTTCCGTCTCAACGGTATCGCAAAGCAGGCAGCGGCCGCTACGCGCGAGATGCTCGGCTTGCGCCGCGGTTTCCGCCGCCAGCTCGTCGGGCACAAAATCCGTGGACCAAATTTGGCAATGCGGATGCGGATTACTGGCTCCCATCATGGCCCCGCGATTCTCGAAAATCTGCACGTACTCGATCCAATCCAGGCCGCTCAGCTCTTCGTATTCGCCTGTCCATGCATCCACCACGCGCCGAATCTCCGCAGGCGTCATGCGCGCCAGCGTGAGGCTATGGTCGGGATGGAAGCACAGCACTTTGCAAATTCCGCGCGCCGGTTGAGCCGCGAGCAGCGGCGAATCCGGCTTTTCCGTGACCGCCGGAACATCCGGCAGGAGCGCCGAGTAATCGTTTACAAACGAAAACACCCCATCGTACCCCGGATTCTTCGCTCCGCCCGCGCGCCGATTCCCCGGGCATAAATAACACTCCGGGTCGTAGGCTGCTCCCGCCGGGCCAGCCTTTTGCCCCACTTCGCCCTGCCACGGGCGCTGGGTGCGATGCGGCGAAACCATCACCCACGAACGCCGCAGCGGATTCCACCGCCGGTGCGGGAAATGCCAGCCTTTCTCCATTCTTGCTCCTGCCCTGATTGTATGGCCGAGTGAGCAGGGCTCTGGGAGGAATGGCAAGTAAACCTTCACCGTCCCTGACCCGTCAGACTGATCAAGGGCATTCGAGGCGGAATCGAAGGGCGGATGTGAATGCGCGGAACGATGCGGGGGTACGCAGTCGCGGCGGCGATTGTCGTGGCTGGTTTCTGGGCGGCAAGGGCGCAGACTCCCGCGGCTGCGCAGCAAAAGGAACCGGCCGTCGGCTCGCACCCTGCACAATCCGCCCCCACCCCCGCAGCGCCGGCCACCCCAAAGGACCCACCTCCCGCGGCCGCTGCGTCCACCGCTACCGCCGGCGGGCGCCTGCACGGCCTGGTAAAGAGTGGCAATATCCCGCTCCCCGGCGTAACCGTCACCGCTCAAAATACCTTGACCGGCAAGGGTTACTCCACCACCACGGACATTACCGGCGCTTGGTCCATGACCATTCCCCAGGACGGACGCTACGTCCTCCGCACCGACTTCGCCGCCTTCGCCCAGGCCTCCGGCGAAGCGCTGCTCAACGCCGCGGGTCGCGACCGGACTGTGAATTTTCAGCTGATCCTGGCCTCTCGCGCCGCCGAGCAGGCACAGCAGGAATCCCGCCGTACCGCGGACCCGAGTAGCATCGAGAATTTGGCCGCCCAAGCCATCCAGCAACTGACCGGCAATGGTGCGGAAAACCTGAACCTAATGGATGCCATTGGCGGTGGCGCTGACACCGCCAATGGCGTCGCTGGAATCGCCGGAGCGGAACTGCCCTCCATCGCCTCGAACAACGATTTTGGCGGCGATTCGTTGGCCGTTTCCGGTCAATCGGGCCAAGTCAGTCCTCTTGCCGGGGTCGATATGGACCGCCTCCGCGACGCCCTCGAGACCTACCGCGCGCAGAACGGCGGGCAGCTTCCCGGCACTGGAGGGCTCTTCGGCGGAATGGGAGGCAACACCCTTTTCATCGGCGGAGGTGCGCTCTTCGCCGGTGGCGGCGGAATGTTCCCCGGTGGAGGCGGCTTTGGCGGAGCTGGCTTCGGCGGTGGCGGATTTGGCGGGCGTGGCGGATTCGGGGGACGCGGGAACTTCCGCAACTTCAATCCCGCCCAACCCCACGGCGCCATTTTCTGGGATGGAAGCAACTCCGCCCTGAACGCCGAGCCCTTCGCCCTCCGCGGTCAGCCGCAACTCCAGCCCGCCAATGGAACCAACCGCTTCGGCCTCACCTTTATGAGCGAGCCCTACATCCCCCACCTCATCAAGCCCAGCGGCAAAGATACCGTCTTTCTCACGCTTTCCGGTCAGCGCAGTTCCAGCCCCGAGGATGAATACGGCACCGTCCCCACGCTGGCGGAGCGGAGCGGCGATTTCTCCGCTACCGGTTTGGCCCCCATCTATGATCCCGCTACCGGCCAGCAGTTCAGTTACCTGGGAACGCCCAACGTCATTCCTCCCACCCAAATCGCGCCGCAAGCTACCGCGCTGTTGAACTATTACCCTGCCCCCAATCTCACCGGCGCCAGCGTGGTCGACAATTACAATTACCACTTGCTCACCACTGCGCAGTCGAACACCACCCAGGCCGGCGTTCGCTATATGCGCAGCTTAGGCGCCAACGCCGGCCCACCGGGCGGACGCGGCGGCCTTGGCGGATTCGGCCGTCGCGGCCAGTCGCAAAACCAAAGCTTGCGCCAAAGCATCAACTTTAACTACAACTGGGCCCATTCGGCGTCGGACCTGGTCAATCTCTTCCCCCAACTGGGCGGCAAGCAGGCCTCCGATTCCTACTCGCTGCAGGCCGGCTACACGGTTGGCTATCACCGGATCACCAACATCTTCAACACCAGCTGGAATCGCAGCAACAGTCACACCATCAACTTTTTCACCAATACGGCCATCAATCCCGGCCTGACCGCCGGCGTCCTTGTTCCCAATGACGTCCCGCTCAACTATGGTCTGCCCGACGTGAATCTGAGCAACATCACCGGCCTGATCGAAGAGCAGCCAAGCTTTTCGCTCGCCCAGACCATCTCGTTCTCTGAAGTGCTGGCCTGGAGACACGGCGCGCACAACCTGCGCTTCGGCGGCGACTATCGCCGCGTTCACCGCGACTTCCTCGCCGGCTCGAACGCCACCGGCAGCTTCACCTTTACTGGCCTGTTCACCGAGGACCCCGCCGGCGACCCGACCACTGGTTCGGCGCTCGCTGATTTCCTTCTTGGGCTTCCCCAATCCACAACGCTCAACTCCTCGCTGGCCAAAAGCTACCTCCGCGATAACGCCATGGACGCTTTCGCCATGGACGATTGGCGGGCGCTTTCGTACCTGACCCTGAATTACGGCGTGCGCTACGAGTATTACGCGCCCTATACCGAGAAATATGGCCGCCTCGCCGATGTATTTACCAATCCCAGCGATGGATTCACCAGTGAAACCGAAGCCCAAGCCGGCGCTGCGGGACTGCCCTCGAGCCTGGTTTCTCCGTGGCGTAAGGCGTTTGCCCCGCGCTTGGGTTTGGCGCTGCGCGTTCCCAAGGTGAAGCAGACCGTGATCCGCGCCGGCTTCGGCATGAACTATTCGGTCGGCGAGTACGCGACCTTCGCCACCACCATGGCCCATCAGCCGCCCTTTACCGACGAGCAGACCAACGAGGAAGCCGTGGGCAACACGCCTTCGACGGCCTGCGCGCAAACCGGAACCTGCTTCTCGCTCGCCAATGGGTTTCCTGCTCCCGCTACGGTGGGCAACTACGCCCTCGACCCGCATTATCCGCTTCCCTATGTCGAGGTCTGGAATCTCGACGTCCAGAAAACGCTGCCCTGGGGCATTGTGATGAATGCTGGCTATAACGGCTCGAAAGCCAACCACCTCGACATGATGAGCGCGCCGCGCGCCACGCCCTCCAGCCCCGCCACCGATCCCGCCGGTCTGGTCTTCGACTATGATCAAGCCCTCGGTTTTTACAAAATGAGCGCGGGCACGCTGCGGCTGAACAAACGCCTGTCCGGAGGCGTGGCGATGGGTGCGAACTATCAGTTCTCGCACGCCATCGACGACGCTAGCGCCGTGAACGGAAGCTCGGGTTCGGTGGCGCAAAACTGGCAGGATTTGGCCGCCGAAGAAGGCAACTCGAGTTTGGTCCCTCGCCATTCGGTTAGCGGCACGTATCTTTACGAACTGCCCTTCGGACAGGACAAGCACTGGCTCACCACAGGCGCGGGCGATCATATTCTGCAGGGACTTTCCATCTCCGGCAACTTTACCTTTGCCAGCGGCGGCTGGCTCACTCCCACCTATACGCCCACAGCCACCGGCGTTGCGTGCGGAACCGCGGGCGCGTTGCGCGCCAACCGCGTACCGGGGGTTTCGCTCACCGCCGGGGCCGGATCATTGCGCGAGTGGTTCAATCCTGCGGCTTATTCGCAGCCCTCCGCTACGCCCGGATACTGCAACGCCTTTGGCGACGCGCCGCGCAACTCCATCGAAGGGCCGGGCACGGTCGAAAACAACCTGGCGCTCTCCAAAACCATGCAGCTGGGCGAGACGCGGAGCATGGAAATTCGCGCCACCATCGACAACGCCTTCAATACCGTGCAATATTCCGGCGTCAACACCACGGTAGGCACGCCAACCTTTGGCCAGGTAAGCTCGGTGGGCGCCATGCGGTCGTTCCAGTTTATGGCGCGGTTCCGATTTTAGGCCTGTAGTTGTCGGGGTGTGGGCGCCCCAGGTCTCGATTTTGAGACCTGGGCAATTGATAAAGCGTCAAGGGATGGAGGAGTACGGGAGCTCAGCGATGAAGAACCTGACGCAGCGCATCGAAGCCCTAATCGCCACCCTCGCTCTCTGCCTTCCCGGCGCGCCGTCAATCAGCGCCCAGCAAACTCCCGCAGTCTCCGCGACACCCCAAGCCGGGTTCACCATGCAGTTGCGCGGCGAGCTGGTGCTCACCAACGTCGTGGCCCGCGACGCCAAGACCGGCGAAATTGTGCGCGGCCTGAAGCAGAGCGACTTCCGCGTCTACGAAGAGGGCAAAGAACAGCAGATCGCCACTTTCGACTTCCAGAGCGTCGAGATGGCCACGCCCCTCCGTGAAGCCACAGTAAGCGGTTTGGCCGCGGGACCTACCAGCGCCAACGGACCCAAGGCCGTGGTTGTCGCGCGGCCTGAAGATCTCCGCAATCACCGCCTCATCGTCATGTTTTTCGACCTCACTTCGATGCAGCCCGAGGATCTCGATCGTTGCGTTGACGCGGCGCAACAGTTTCTCCGCACCCGTATGCAGCCCGCCGATCTCGTGGCTCTGGTTTCGCTCGGCGACACCCTCAGCGTCGACCAGGACTTCACTGCCGACAAAGACGCGCTCATCGGCGAAGTCGGCGCCTATAACGGCACAGAAGGGCAAGGCTTCGCACAAGGCGCCAACGCCAATTCCAATCAGGTGGAAGACACCACCGCCTACACTCCCGACGAGAGCGAGTACAACGACATCAACACCGATCGCGAGCTCTTCGCGCTCCAGGCCATCTCGAAATCGCTGCAGCGGATCGATGAGAAGAAATCGCTGCTCTATTTCTCCGGCGGTATCTCGCGCGACGGCATCGAGAACCAGGCCTCGCTGCGCGCGGCCATCAACGCCGCGGTGCGCGCCAACCTCGCCATCTATAGCGTGGACACGCGCGGCCTGCAGGCCGTTCTTCCTCTCGGCGACGCCTCCACCGGCAGCCTCCGTGGCCAGGGCGCCTATACCGGCGGCGCGCTCATGAATAACATGAACCAGAACTTCGCCACGCAGGAAGTCATGGCCACGCTCTCCTCCGACACCGGCGGCAAGGCTTTCTTCGATTCCAACGACTTTGCGCCCGCCTTCGCCCAGGTCCAGAACGACACCTCCGCCTATTACGCCATCGGCTATCACTCCACCAACCCCGCGCGCGACGGCAAATATCGGCGCCTGACCATCAAGATCGATCGCCCCGGCATCAAGCTCCAATACCGGCCCGGCTACTATGCGCCTGCCGACTTCCGCCACTCCGGCCGCGAAGATCGCGAGCAGGAACTCGAAGATGAACTGGCCAGCGATTTGCCCGCCACCGACATTCCCGTCTACATGGACGCCAGCTATTTCCGCCTTAACGAGAATCGATATTACGTGCCCGTCTCGCTGCTCATTCCGGGTTCGCAGATTCCGTTTGTGAAAGGCGGCGACAAGGACAAGGCGACGCTCGACATCATCGGCGTGGTGATCGACGAGGTGAAGCGTCCCATCGGCCGCGCCCGCCAAACCGTCAAGCTCAATCTCGACCAATCGCTCCAGGCTCGCCAGCGCAACATCGAGTACACCACCAGCTTTGACCTGCCGCCGGGCAAATACACGCTCAAGTTCGTCGTGCGCGAAAATCAGACCGGTCGCATGGGCTCATTCATGGCCAACATCACCCTGCCCGACATGAAAAAAGCGCCGCTCAAAATGAGTTCCATCGTGCTCGCGGCAGTGCGCCAGCCCAGCAAATCGTCAGGCCGGGAACCCGGCAAGAATCTTGACCCGCTGGTGCGCAACGGCCAGGAATACGTTCCCAACATCAGCCACGTCTTCCGCCAGGACCAACACATGTATCTGCTCTATGAGGTCTACGATCCCGCCCGCGATAAATCCGAGCCCGGCGGCCCCAAGGAGCCCAAATCGGCTGTCAACCTGCTCAGCAGCCTGGAACTGATTCAGGGATCGACCAAGGTCTACGAAACGCCCTTGGTTCGAGCCCGAGTGGTCAATCAGGAGGGCCGCGACGCCGTGGCTTTCGAGCTCGACGTTCCGCTCGCCCGTCTCAAGCCCGGCCAGTATCTCTGCCAGTTGAACGTCATCGACGACGCCGCGGGTAGCTTCGCCTTCCCGCGTTTCGCCGTGCTGGTGCGCCCGCCCCAAACCGTCGCCGGCACGCAACCCGCCACCGCCTCCGGAAGTGGTGGCATAGAGTAAAACAATATCCGCTTTTTCGCGGCCTATTTCCGGAACGAACCGCAAAGCCCCGCCATCTCTGATCCAGGGGCCAATCGCTACAATCGAACCATGACGGCTTCCGCGCAGGATCGCGCCCGCAAAATCAAAATCATCCTCTTCGACGTCGACGGCGTCCTCACCGACGGGACCATCTGGCTCGTTCCCGGGCGTCCCAGTGCCGAGCACGGCAGCGCCTTGGACGACCTCCAGAAAAATCACGGCATCGGCTTCGGCGTAAGCTCCACCACCATGATGGAAGCCAAGGGCTACAGCGCCCACGACGGCACGGCCATTTCCCTCGCGCGCCTCGGCGGCCTCAAATGCGGCGTCATCACCAAACGCATCAGCGAAACCGTCGCCACCCGCGCCCGCGACCTCAAGCTCGAATTCGTCTACCAGGGCTGCGCCTTCAAAATGCAGGCCATTCGCAAGATCATGGAACAGGAAGGCGTCGCCCTCGATGAAATCTGCTACGTCGGCGACGACGTCATCGACCTTCCCGCGATGCGTGAGGTGGGCTTTGCCGTCGCCGTCGCCAATGCCCGCGAGCGCGTCAAGGCCGAGGCCCACTATGTCACCCCCAACCCCGGTGGTTATGGCGCCGCGCGCGACGCCGTCGAGTTCATCCTCGAAGCCAAGAGCGTCCTCGACCAGTGCATCGACGCCTACATCGACGAGCGCAATCCCATCGCGCCCTCCATGGACATCGGCCGCGGCGGGGACCTCACGTGACAACTTCGACGGAGATGAAACCGGCCGTCGTGCTCCTCAGCGGCGGCCTCGACTCAGCTACCGTGTTGGCTATCGCCAAAAGCGAGGGCTACGCGCCCTACGCGCTTTCTTTCTCCTACGGCCAGCGCCACGCCTGGGAGCTCGAAGCTGCCCAGCGCGTCGCCGCCTCCCTCGGCGTCGTCGAACACCGCATCGCATCCATCGATCTCCGCGTCTTCGGCGGCTCCGCTCTCACTGCTGATCTCCCCGTACCCAAGGACCGCGACCTTTCCGAAATGGCCCGCGGCATTCCCATCACCTACGTCCCCGCGCGCAACACCATCTTTCTTTCTTTTGCACTCGCCTGGGCCGAGGTGCTGGGCGCAAATCACATCTTCCTCGGCGTCAACGCGCTCGACTACTCCGGCTATCCCGATTGCCGGCCCGAGTTCATCGCCGCCTTTGAGACAATGGCCAACCTCGCCACCAAGGCCGCCGTGGAAGGGCGCCAGCCGCTCACCATCCACACCCCGCTTATCGCCATGACCAAGGCCCAGATCATCGTCAAAGGTCTCGAACTGGGCGTCGACTACGCCCTCACCAGCAGTTGCTACGATCCCTCGCCCACCGGCGCGCCTTGCGGCCAGTGCGACTCCTGTCTTCTCCGCCAGAAGGGCTTTCGCGAAATCGGCTTCGAAGATCCGCTCCGCCCAGTCCTTTGACGGATACCGCCCCCGGTCGCTCCCTGTTCCCTGTTCCCTGTTCCCTGTTCCCTGTTCCCTGTTCCCTGATCCCTGTTCCCTGTTCCCTGATCCCTGATCCCTGTTCCCTGTTCCCTGATCCCTGATCCCTGTTCC
>JASHOC010000361.1 GCA_030041305.1 Acidobacteriaceae bacterium | reverse complement strand
TTGCTGGAAGGGCTGGATCAGCCCGTTCAGGAGAATCCGGTCGAAGCAGCGATATCCCGCACGAATGCTATGCTCGTGGTGCTCGTCGAAGGCGTTCATGGTTGCCTCCAGAGTGGTGAGATACTCCGAAGGTTATTCCACCCACGCCTTCCACGGGCACCGAAGGGATATCAAGGGCGAAGCCCTTGGCTAGTTAGAAGGTGTATTTCAGTTCGAGTTGCGACGTCCTGGGTCCGTTGCGTGCGTGCGAACTGATTCGAGTTCTGTCTTGCGAGTCACCGCTCGACTAGAAGGGCGTCATCTCCGGCGCTGCTTGACCGTCCGTGCGCGGATCGGTGGCTCCGAAATTTACGCCCAGCTTGTCATCGTGCTCCACGGCGTTGCCCTTGCCCATCACCAGCGAGTATCTCGGCACGAGAGTGATCTGATGGCCCTGAATAAAGAGTTGCTCAAGAGTTTTCAGGGGGTAACCGTCTTCGAGGTCGACGCCGCAACCGCTGTTGCTCTCGTTGAACCGGGGAGCGTCGAGCGCCGCCTGGATATTCATGCCGAAGTCGACGATGTTGGCTACGAATTGTGAATGCGCCTGCGCCTGGTTGAAACCGGACTGAATGCCAAAGGCAATTGATACGCCTCCCTTTTGCATGAAAGCGGGGATGATGGTGTGCAGCGGGCGCTTGTGCGGCCCAACCGAGTTCGGCTGTCCGGGCGTCAATGTGAAGGCGCTGCCGCGGTTCTGCAGAACGAAGCCCATGCCCTTCGGGACCAAGCCGGAACCGAAGTTTCCGGCGTTGCTCTGGATCAGCGAGACCTCGTCGCCATCCCTGTCGACCGTCGCCAGGTACGTCGTATCGCTTTGAAGCTTGTTGAGTTGATCGTTCAGCACCGAGGGTAGCACTTTGCAGTTGGCGCGCGTCCCGATTAACTTTGCCCGTTCGTCGGCCAAGCTCTTTGAAATTAATTGCGCCGTCGGGACGAAGTTCGTTCGCGGATCGCCGACGTAGTACAGCATGTCGGCGTAGGCCAGCGATTTCGCCTCCATCTCCACATGCAACGTGCGGGGATCGTCGTGTCCCCACTCTTTTAACGGAAAATGCTCCATGATGTTCAACATGGAAAGCGCCGCCACCCCCTGCGTGTTGGGTGGGATCTCATAGATAGTCCAGCCATGATAAGTGGTCGATACGGGCGTGACCCACTCCGGCTGATAATCGGCGAGGTCGGCTGCCGTCATCACGCCGCCTTCTTCTTGCGAAGTCGCGAGGATCGCCTTGGCAATCTCCCCTTTGTAGAACGCGTCGCGCCCCTGCTCGCCAATCAGGCGCAAGGTGTGCGCAACGTCGGGATTCTTGAAAATCTGTCCGAGGTGGACGAAACTGCCTTTGGGTAGGAAGACCCGTGCGAATTCCGGATGTTCGGCGAAGGGCATGCCGTATTTTTCCCACTCCACGGAATTGGCTTCCGAGACAGGAAACCCTTCTTCAGCCAGCGCTTCCGCGGGTTTCAGGTCTTCAGCCAGAGGCAACCTTCCAAAGCGGTCATGAAGGGCCTGCCAACCCGCCACGGCGCCCGGCACGCTCACGGACCAGATGCCGTGCAGCTGGGTGATATTTCTTTGTGTGAATGTTTCCGGCGTCCACCCCGCGGGCGACCATCCGCTGGCGTTGATGGCATAGAGCTTCTTCGCTTTGTTATCCCAGTAAATCGCGAACAGGTCGCCGCCTACGCCATTCATGCTCGGCTCAACCACGCCCACGGCCGCGTTCGCAGCGATGGCCGCGTCGATCGCGTTCCCGCCCTTGGCCAGGATGGCCGACCCAGCGACCGAGGCCAGCGTTTGCAGCGTCGCCGTGATACCGTACTGGGTCACCGTCATCGAGAACGCATTGTCGCGTCCCGGCTCCGGCAACGAAGTCCGCATCGCATGATCGACGGTGATTGACGTGCCCTCTTGGCGTACTCGCTGCGTGCGCTTCCCTCCTTCGGATCCCCGCTGCACGACCGGCGTTCCAGTCTGCGGTGTTAAAGCCCTTTGGCCCTCTTGCGCAATGCTCGCGATCGGTATCATCAGAGCGATAGCAACTGCGGCAGATACAGGACATAGCCCTTGGATACCGGGCATGGGCATCCCTCCCTCGATTATTATTGTTTTAGCGCGATTTACCGCCGGCGTGCACACCGGCGGGCTGAGAAGCTTGATCTTACCGCAAATTTGGAAGCTTTAAGAGCCGCCGTTCATCATGAGCTAGATTGGGTCCAGCATGAAGCGAGCGCCGCAACGGTCTACAGACATTTGTCTTATCGGCAAGCTGCACGGGCGCAGCGTTCAATCCAAAGACAAACATGAGGACCTCGGGAAACTCTTGTTGAAGTGAAGAGGAGGAAGTTCTGGATCAGCGTTGAAGATTGGAAGATCCGAGAGGAGCAGCGGTCGCTTTTCGATCAGCCATTCGCTCGATCATGTCGATTTAAATCGAAAAATTGAAACGGGGTAGCCGATTAGGCCGAGGGGCTCACCGCGACGGCGACCGGTCGGGCGGCAAGAGCCGGGCGGACAAGTTCCTCGGGCCAGACATAGACTCCCAACCGCCGCGAATAGTGCAACACGGGCTCGATATCGGGCAACTCGATGCCGATGGCCGCCGCCAGATCGTTGCGTTCGATCTCCGCTTCGGCGTCTTCGAGCGGCCAGGGAACGTAGTGCAAGCTGGCGCGAATGGGCTGCCCTGCCCGGTTGGAGCTGAACAAGCAGGAGCGCTCCGAGACAAAGTGTTCCAGCGTGCCGCTGCGCAGTTCGGCCAGCTTCCGGGTGGGCCCGAGACCCCGGTACTTGACTTTGAAGATCACCGGCCGCTCGGAGAACCGCCTACGGCTATAAAAGGCGAACTCCCGCTCCGAGCGCTGCTCCATGCGCATTTCGGACCAGTGATAGGGCAGGTGATAGAAGACGCGGGCCATGCCCACGGCAAACAGGTTGCTGGCGTCGAGGGAAAAGCACCAGATGCCGGGGGTTCCGGTAAATCGGTCGCGCACATAGGTGCGCAGGTTGAGATCGGGAAAGCCGCCCATGCCAGGCGCGGGCGGCACGCCGCGAATCTTAACGCGGTCGAGCCAGAAAGGCACGGCGCCGAGCCAACCCGAGCCCTGAAAAACGTCCGGTTCAAGCCACTCGGGAAGCAAGGGCGCCAGGGATGGCGCCGAAACCGGCCAGTGCGCAAAAAGAAGGTCGCTCCATCGCTGAGCAATCGCCCAGCGGCCCGGGGGCACAGGCCTGGGTTTGTGCGACGTGCGCACCAGGTACTCCTGCATCGACCTCTCCCGCCGCTGCGGAATTTCCCGCTCTTCCGGCGGTTTACTTCCGAATGAATGAGCCGGCCATTCCAAGCCTCAGTCACAGCCCCATGCCGTATTCTGTTCGCGAGAGCTCGGTAATGTCCAGTAAATCTTTTGCTTCGCCCGACGTCCGGAATCAGACTGAAGTTTTCGCGGTGCATGGCGCCGACCCTGAAGTGCTGGCCTTCGCCATGGCCAAATATTCCCGCTCCGCCCTATCCATGCGCGAATCGCTCCGAGAGATCAACACCCAGCGCGCCGAGCAGTTCCTCAATACATTCTATTTCCAATACGGCCACCGATCCATCGCCGACCTGGCCCACATCGCTTTTGCCGTGGAGCGGCTGAGCCTGCTGGCCGCCATCGTGCTCGTGGACGAACCCCGCTGGGACGGGCAGGAGCGCTCGACGCGTTATCAGAACTTTCGCCAATCAGGGTGGTATCTTCCTGATTTTGGCGGGGATAACGAGTCGCCGCAGCTCTACTTAGACGCGATTCAAGGCCTGTTTGCAACCTACGAGCGCACCTCGACGGCTGTGCTTGAAGTGCTGCGCCGGCGGGCGCCCCGTCCTGAGAGCCTAAGGCCTGAGAGCTACGAGCGCACCTTGCGGGCGCGCGCTTTCGATGTTGCGCGCTACCTGCTGCCTTTGGCTACCAACACCTCCTTGGGCCAGATTGTGAGCGCGCGCACTCTCGAAACCCAGGTCACCCGCCTGCTCTCGCACCCGGCCGCCGAAATCCGCGAACTCGGCGCCAGGCTGCGCGACGCCGCGTCGGCCCCAGCATGGAACGTCAACGGCTCCGCCGCCGATGCGTTCGTCGAGAAGCTTGCGGCGCGAGAAGCAAGCGCCGACGGCTTGGCGGCGGAGGCCGCCCGGCTGTTGACGCGTGAAGTGCGCACCGCGCCCACGCTGGTTAAATACGCCCAGCCGAATCCTTATTTGATGGAAACGCGCGTCGCCCTGGAACAAGCAGCCGCGGAGCTGCTCAAGCCCCTGCCCGCCGCAGGCGCCGAGGCGCCGCTCGTCGATTTGGTGGAGCGTACCGAATCGCTCGAAGTGGAGCTCGCCGCCACGCTGCTCTACTCGGCCAGCCACCATCCCTATCGCGCGATCCGCGAATTGGCCAGCGGCTTGCCAGCGGCGCAAGTCGCCGAGATTATCGAACTCGGCGTCAAGCGCCGCGGTAAGCACGACGAGGTGCTGCGGGCATTCCATGCCGGGGCGGCGCTGAGATTTGACATCCTGATGGACATCGGCGGCTTCCGCGACATGCACCGCCATCGCCGGTGCACCCAGATCATCCAGGACTTCACGGCGCAGCACGGCTACGCATCCCCTGAGTCGGGCGATCTCGGCGTCGGGGTAGACATTCTGGCCGAAGCGGGCGCTCTCGACGAGTACCGCTCCGCCGTCGAATCGGCGCACCAAGCCGTCACCCGCATTGCGTCCGGGACCGCGCCAGAGGCCGCTCAGTCGGCGCTCTACCTCCTGCCACTCGCCACGCGCATCCGCGGCCTATTCAAAATGGATTTTGCCGAGGCCCAATATATCGTTGAGCTGCGTTCCGCGCCTGCCGGCCACTTCAGCTATCGCAAAGTGGCCTGGGCAATGTTCGTGGCTCTCCAGCGTCGCCACCCGGAGCTAGCCAGACACATCCGGGCTACCGACTTTGACCAGCCGATCGATCTGCTACAACGGTAGGCCCTAGCTGTTACAACGGTAGACTCTAGCCGCCGCGCCTTGCGTTTGCGCCGACGACCGCTTGCCAGCCCGCTGGGGGAGAAGCAGTCGCCTCCGCCGGATCGCATCACGCGGGATTCAAAGCGGTTCAATCCGGCTCGATTACGGCGGTCGAGGCCTTCTTGATTTCCATCTCCGCCAGTATCCGCGCAATCGATCGCTTCAGTTCGAGGAGGGCCGGATCCTCCGGCCCCATTTCTTCGGTCTGCTCCAGTTGAGTCAGCGTCGATTGCAGGGCGGTGATCAAAGCGGGGGAAGACTGCATATTCATGTTGCCCCATTCAGTATCAGCTTATTCATAATCCGATATCCATCATCCGTACTTCCGGACACGAAGTCTTGCTGGCTTCGATGCGCAAATCAAACAAGACGGCCAGTCGGCAAGAAAAAAAAGGGTCGTGAGGGCGGGCTTCTGAGCGGCGACCCAAGGGTTGGCGGATCGCTGTGCACGGGCTCGCCGACTTGCCGAGTGGTTATGCGAAAATCGAAGTTTGCACACACCGGCCGAGTTTCGCCTTCTCGTGGTGCGTTTGGGCGCCATGGGCGACATCCTGCATGCGTTGCCGGCGGTCGCGGCGCTCCGGCGGGCGCATCCCTCCTGGGATATTGGCTGGGTCGTGGAGCCTCGCTGGCGCGCCCTGCTGGCCGCGCCGGCGGCGGTCAGCGATCAGGCAGAGGCAGGGTCCGGGACGAAGCCAGCAGAGGCGAACGGAGAAAACCACCGCGCTGTGGCGATCGAAACCATGCCGGCACCCCCTTCCGCCATGCCCCTGGTCGACCGGCTCCATTTTGCCCCCGCCAGAGAATGGGGACACAACCCATTTAGTTCCAATACCGTTCGCGAGATCAGGGCGTTGCGGTACGACCTCCGTTCTTGCGCCTACGACGCCGCTCTCGACCTGCAAGGTGCGGTTCGATCGGCCGCCATCGCCCGCCTGGCGCGGGTGCGCCGGATCCTCGGCGAATCCAAGCCCCGCGAATGGGCGGCCCGTTGGCTGTTCACCGAGTGCATTGAAACCCGCGGCGCGCACGTGATCGAGCAGGGCCTCGAAGTGGCCTCCGCCGTGGCCGGCGACCTGCTCCAGCCCGTCCCGGCGACCCTGCCAATCGATCCTGAAGCCGAGCGCTGGTGCGATGCACTGCTCGCGCCGGACGGACGCCGGCCGGTGGCTCTCATCAACCCCGGCGCAGGTTGGGGCGCCAAGCGCTGGCCCGCGGAGCGTTACGCGGCCGTCACCCGGGGGCTTGCCGGACGCGGCATGCGCGTTTTCGTCAATGCCGGCCCCGGAGAAGAAGCCCTGGCCGAAACCATCGTGGCCAGCGCACCAGCCACCGTGGTCTGCGCCTCGCTCGACCGGTTGATCGCGCTTACCCGCCGTATCGCGCTCTGCGTTGCCGGAGATACGGGACCGCTCCATCTGGCATGCGCGCTGCGCCGGCCGGTGGTAGGCGTCTACGGGCCGACCGACCCCATCCGAAATGGGCCCTTTGGAACCCGCGCCACGGTGCTGCGCAGCCCCATGAGCCAGCGCGACCACAGCCGCCGCCACGCAACCGAGGCCGGAATGCTCACCATCGAGCCGGAAGACGTATTGCGCGCCGCCGACGCCTTGCTCGCCCATGAGGCGGCATCATGAGCGGCGGTCAGCACATCTCGGCCTGCGGCGAACCCTCGCAATCCGCTCCCTCGCCCAGGAACTGGATCGCGTGCTGGCAGCGCGTCGCGCGGCGCATTCGCGTGCCCCTCGCCTTCCTGGTCGCTGGACTCTACCTTTTCGAGCTGTGGCGCCGCCCATCTCACCCGGCGGCCATCGTCTGGAGCCTGCTTCTCACCGTACCTGGCCTGGCCCTCCGCGGCTACGCCTCTGGCTATGTGAAAAAAGATCGTGAGCTCACCGTCACCGGTCCCTATGCCTATACGCGCAACCCTCTCTATCTAGGTTCAATGCTCATCGCCGGCGGCTTCGCCGCGGCTCTGCTCAGTTGGCTGCTGGCGATTGTCCTCGCAATGGGCTTTGCCGTCATCTATATACCGGTGATCGCTTCAGAGGAGCGCTTTCTGCGTAATGCCTTTCCCGCCTTTGAGGAGTATTGCCGCCGCGTTCCCCGCTTGATTCCGCTCCTCACCCCGGGGAAGTTGGTGGAAACTGGTCCGGATGCCGGGGCCTCTGTCAACAGCCGGGTTCCCCAAGAAGCGATTTCTGCTTCTCACGGTGGGGACAGTTCTTTGTCCGGAGGGCGAAAATCGAGCGCTGGCGGCTATTCCCTGGGCCTCTATCTCAGGCACCGCGAGTACAATGCTGTCGTAGGGGCTGCGTTACTCTATCTAGTCCTGCTCTTCCTGCGACGGGCGGTGGAAGCGATTTTGCGGGTCACGCGATGAGCGTATCCCGTCCCGATGCGGAATCCCCTCGAAGGAGCCATGCCCGACTTTGAAGACGCGCGCGCTGCCGGCAATCGTATTTTGCGCTCTCACGGTCATGGCTTTTGGCCAGCAAGCGCCGCAGCTTGCGCCGCCTCAGCCAGGGTATAGCTTTCCCGAGCGGCAAACCCTCACCTACGCGGTGGACTGGCGCGTCTTTCCTGCGGGCGTGGCCACCATCCACTTTCAGGCTGCCGGCGACCGCGAGCAGATCTCCGCCACGGCTGAAACCATCGGCGCCATCAATCTGCTCTTCCACGTCAGCGACCGTTTTCAATCCACGTTCGATCGCGTCCGGGGATGTAGCTATCAATTCGACAAGCAGACGGTGGAAGGCCGGCGCCAGGTCAACGCCACGCTGCGCCTCGACTACGGGCAATCCAAAGCTTATCTGGATCAAAAGAATTTGGTCAGCGGCCAGGACAAGAACGTTGAATCGCCCATTCATAGCTGCCTTACCGATTTGCTCTCGGGAATTTTTTATGCGGCATCGCAGCCTCTGGTGTTGGGCCATGATTTCGTCCTGCCGCTCTTCGACGCCCAGCACACCATTCCCGTGACCATGAAGGTGGAAGCACGCGAGGAAATCAAGACCCCGCTCGGAACCTACAAGACCCTGCGCGTCCAACCGACCGCGGATGCGGGCGTGGTCAAGAACCGAGGTGACATTTGGATCTGGTATTCGGATGACCAGCGCCATCTTCCCGTCCAAATGCGCGCCCGCCTGTTCTGGGGCACTATCACGTTTCGGCTTTCCGGCAACGACAATAATCGATAGAGGAGCGGCAAAATCTCATCGCGCCGTCTCCGAGGCGTCGCAAGCTGGTCGCTTGCGAACCGGGCCCATCCAAGTAGATAGGAGTCTTATCCATGCCGGAGGTTCTGGTCCGCCATCCCCAAGCTGCCACGCCCGGAGCGCGCCTCGCCCTCAGTCGTCTGGCCCCACAAACCTTTCAGTCCGAAATTCGCGCCATAACCGCCGATTGCGAGCGCATGGGGGGCATCAACCTGGCCCAGGGCGTGTGCGACACCCCGGTTCCTTCCGTCGTCGAAAGCGCGGCCATTGAGGCCATTCGCTCAGGCCATAACACCTATACGCGTTGCGACGGCATTGACCGCCTGCGCCAGGCGATCGCCCAGAAGCAGCTCCGCGATTACGGCCTCAGCTACGACCCGGAGCGCGAAGTCATGGCTTCCCTGGGCGCCACCGCCGGCCTGCACGCCGCCATGATGGCCGTGCTCAATCCCGGCGACGAAGTCATTCTCTTCGAGCCCTTTTACGGCTACCACGTCAACACCCTCAAAACCCAGGGCGTCACGCCAGTGCCGGTTGCTCTTGCTGAGCCGGACTGGCAGCTCGACCTGGACGCGTTGCGCGCCGCCATCACTCCGCGCACCCGCGCCATCCTCGTCAATACCCCCGCCAATCCCAGCGGCAAAATCTTTACCCTGCCCGAGCTCCAGGCCGTGGCTGAACTCGCCATCGCGCACGACCTGTTCGTCATCACCGACGAAATTTACGAGTACTTTATCTACGATGGCGCCCGCCACATCTGCCCCGCGGCCCTCCCGGGCATGCGCGAACGCACCATCGTCGTTTCCGGCTTCAGCAAGACGTTTTCGATTACCGGGTGGCGCGTGGGCTTCGCCGTCGCCGACGCCCGCTGGATGCCCGCCATAGCCCACTTCCATGATCTGACCTTCGTGTGCGCGCCGGCGCCCTTTCAGCACGGTGTCGCGGCGGGCCTCGAGCAACTTCCGCCGACCTTTTACCAGCAGATCGCCGCCGATCACCAAGGCAAGCGGGAGCGGCTCAAAAGCGCTCTCGAAGACGCGGGCCTCGAACCCTCCACGCCGGCTGGAGCCTATTACATCCTGGCTCGCGCTGCCCGCCTGCCCGGAAAAACCGCCGTCGAAAAGGCGCGCCGCCTGATGGCCGCCACGGGCATTGCGTCCGTCGCCGGAACCGCTTTCTTCCGTCCCGGCCGCGGCGAAGATCTGCTCCGCTTTTGCTTCGCCAAACTGGATGCGGAGCTTAACGAGGCCTGCGCGCGGTTGCGCAAGCTATAAATTCGGCGATGAAAGCCACCCATAAGCCGCTCACGGTGTGCGCCTTGCTCCAATCTCCACACATCGCGCCAGTTTTACAAGACGCATCCGCGACCCTCCGGCTGCTACTCTTCTTGAATCCCCGGCGCGCAGCCAAGGCCGATTTGCGGTTGGGGACCGCACGGCGCTTTTATGATCAGGCGAAGTTCCCTGCGAGCCAGCGGCCCGCCAGCGGCGCCACCAGCTCCCCAGGAAAGCGGAGGACGATTTAGCTTTGACACCCCTATTTCCGGATCGGCAACCAACTCGCGAAGGCATCCTGCCGTCTCAGGAGATCCTCGATTTTGTCCAAACCGGCATCATCTCCGCTCCCGGAATCTCCGAAGACCAGATTCAGCCCGCCAGTATCGACCTCCGCCTTTCGCACCAGGCGTACCGCGTCCGCGCCAGCTTTCTGCCGGGCCGAGCCACTACCTTCCTCAATAAAGCCGTCGCCAACGGGATGCTCAACAACACGATGGACATCTCGTCTCCGACGCTGCTCGAGCCCAACGTCATCTACGTCATTCCCTTGATGGAGAGCCTGGCTTTGCCCTCCGATGTTTTCGGCATCGCCAATCCCAAAAGCACCACTGGACGCCTGGACATTTTCACCCGCCTGATCACCGAGCCTGGCGACGAGTTCGAGCGCGTGCGCCGCGGGTACCGCGGCAAGCTCTACATCGAGGTGGTCTCCCAGACTTTTCCCATCATTGTGCAGGCCGGCATGAAGCTGAACCAGCTCCGTTTCGGCCGCGGCAAGCTCGTGGTTGCGGGCGACGCCCGCCTGAAACAACTGGATCAGGGCTCGCTTCTTCTCGCCGCCGATGATTACGGCGCCCAACCCAACCTCATTGATCGCGGCCTGCGGGTCACCGTCGATCTCCAGGGCATTGGCTCCGAAGTCGTCGCCTACAAGGCCAAGCGTTTCTCGTCTCCCATCGACCTCGGCAAAATCGATCACTACGACGTGGCCGATTTCTGGATCCCCATTTACCGCAACGCGAAGCTTCAATTTGTCCTTGAACCCAACGAGTTCTACATCCTGGCCTCCAAACAGCGTGTTCGCGTTCCCGCCGACTTGGCCGCCGAAATGCTGCCCTACGACTTGGCCACGCAGGAATTCCGCGTCCACTACGCCGGCTTTTTCGATCCCGGCTTCGGTTACGGAAGCCAGGGAGATATTCCCGGCACGCGGGCCGTGCTCGAGGTGCGGGCCAGCCAAATTCCGATCTTGCTCGAAGATGATCAGTTCATCGGCCGTCTGCATTACTTCAACATGTCCGCCAAGCCCGATAAGATCTACGGCGGCGCGATCGGGTCGTCCTATCAACAACAAGGTTTGGCTTTGAGCAAGCAATTCAAGCGTGCGCAGCAACCGAAATTGAATGAGGCGACAAACGGCTCCGGAACACAATCGCCGCGGCCGGCAAGCGCGCCTCACGGCAAGCGCGAAAGATCACCAGGACCCGAAGCAGAAGACGGCGAAGCCAGCCCTGCGTTGGACTTCACCAAGCCGATGGTCCCGGGCGAGCACGCCTAAACCGGCAAGAACCCTCACCTCGAAATCCGCCGGAACTGAGGTTGCCTGCCGCAACAGTGAGACTTTGCCTGCATGGCGACCCTTTGTTCCCTCACTTTCCGCGGCCTCTAAAGCTTCCAAGATTGGGCTGCTCTCGGCGACTTTCACTTGACATCGAGCGGTGACGCTAATTGCGAGACGGGTAAACACCATTCAGGCAAATGATGTAGTTCAGGCCGGATTGCAGCGCGCTTGCATCCAGTTTGGGCAGGGCGAAGTTGGTTCGTCCATCGCCGCCGTAGGTTGTTCCTAGCAGAGAAAACAGCGCCGTGTATTGATTGATGGGCAGAAGTTGTCCCTGGCAAAGCGCCCAATTGGGCGGCGCAAAATTGAAGCCGACGAGCAAAATCGAGCCGATGTATGCCTCAAGCATGAATTTCTCTCCTTGTGATGGGTTGGGTGAGGACTGCGTGATGGGCGTGGCGCAGACGCGCGCCGGGTTAGGCGAGGCTTACCGACGACAAAAGGAAACGAATAAGTGATACATCAAAGCCGACGCTTTTGTCTATGCGGCGCATGATCCACCAAGCAGCGGGGGGAGTGGTTTTTCGCGCCAGAGGCTGGCGGGATTGGCCGCTGAGGGTGGAAACCCTCCCGGTATTCCACCAGGCCAGCGTGCAACTTGCCCCGGTGTGGCATTTTTTTCTTGAATTCCACATTGCGTCTATTACAAACTAGGCGCACACAGTCCTGTTCCATTCGGGTCTTTTCCCGCTTGTTTTAACGGTCCATTCATATTCGGCCATTCAAATCGATCTGAACGCTCTGATTCGGAGACTGCCAGCCCCCGGCAAACCATAGACTTATCCCGCCTCAGGTCGGCGAAAGAACTAATTCAGCGAAAGATCGAATCGATCAGCGAGGGAACTATGCATCGAGCTTCTCTGTACGGCTTGGTTCTGCTGGCAGTGTCTCTGTGGGCCCTGCCCGCCCTGGCGCAACAGACCCTGGGATCGTTGAACGGTACGGTGCTGGATACGACGGGCGCCGCGGTTTCCGAAGCCAACGTAACGGCAACCGACACAGCGATCAACGTGACCCGAACGACAACCACGCAGAAGAACGGATTCTTCCAGATCTTCAATCTTCCCGTGGGGACGTACACGGTGTCCATCAGCAGCGCGGGATTTCAGACCACGCAGCAAGCCGGCGTCGAAGTGCTTGAGGCTCAGGCCAAGACGGTCAATGTGACATTGAAGGTGGGCAACGCTTCGGAATCGGTTGAGGTGCTTGGCAATCCGCTCCTGAACGCCACCGACACCACCATCGGCTACACGATGGACGCGGGCCAGATCGCGGCCACCCCCCTGGCGACGGGCAGCTTTACACAGCTTGCCGTGCTTTCGCCGGGAGTGAACGCGGAATTGCTGGCGAATTTGGACTCGAACGCGGGGCTGGGGAATCAACCGATTTGGGCCAACGGGCAGCGCGATACGTCGAACACGTTTCAGATTAATGGCGTGGATGCGACCAATCTGTTCAACGGCAAGAGCTCCAGCGACGCCAACTCCCAGCGCTATAACTTCGGGGTGGGCGAGATCGATGCAGTAGGCGGGGAATACGGGACGGGGACGTCAGTGTATGAATCGAACGGCAACAGCCTGCCTTCGCCGCCGCCGGAGTTTCTGCAGGAGATGCGCGTGAACACTTCGATGTACGACGCGCAGCAGGGGGCGACGGCCGGCGCACAGATCGATGTGAACACTTCGGTGGGCGCCAACTCGTGGCACGGGCAGATTTACGGAACCTTCGCCAACAACGCCTTGAACGCCGCGCCGCTGTTCTTCAAGCAGGAATATCTGTTGGCGAGCCAGGGGATCGGAGCCTTTCCGCAGTCTCTGGCGAATCCTGCGCTGCACCGCTGGACAACGGGCGCGACACTGGGCGGACCAATCAAGAAAAATAAGCTGTTTTTCTTTGTTGGCTATCAGTACGGATATAACTCGGACCAGGCCACGGGACTCTCGCAAATGACGGTGCCTCCGGCTTTGAACGAAAGTGTTTGCCCAGGCAGCGACGAGCGCGCAAGTTCTCCCGGCTACCTCACGTGCGTGGCGACTGCGTGGGCGGGCGGAACGCCGTTCACCGGCTCGATCGATCCGATTGCGCAGGCGCTGATGGACGCAAAGCTGCCCGACGGCCAATATTTGATTCCGTCGTCGCAGAACACCAGTCCGTATCAGTACGGCGTGACCAATGTAACCTTGCCAGGCACGTCGCTGTTCACCACCAGCCAGGCGACGCTGTCGCTGGACGACAACCTGACGGGAGCCGATCGACTCTCGTTCAAGTACTACTACCAAAACGACCCGGTGAACAGGCCCTTTGGACTCGCGCAGGTCGCGGGGTTTCCTCTGACCCAGAACAACGGCGCCCAGGAGGGGGTGATCGACAACACCATGTCGATTGGCCCGCGGCTGAACTGGGAACAGCGGCTGGGCTATGTAAGAATGTCGTCCTATAGCTACGACACACAGGAAGCATTGACCTCTCAACCGGACCTTGGCCCGACGTTTGGAATTGGCGCGAACCCGGCGACGACGCCGTCGCTGTACACGCCAGGCATTCTGCCTGGTCTCGATCTGTTGGAGTTCGCAAGTAACTACTCCACTGACGCGCCCTCGCTCTACGTGGGACCCTACGGAACGGAAAGCACCACGATCAATGCGGGGTATTATCAGAACCGTCTGAATCCTTCGACGAATGTGATCTTTTCGCTGGGTAGGCACACCTTGACGGCTGGGGTGAGTTATAGCTACACGCAATTAAATATCGAAAACCATCGTGGCGGGATCGCTAACATCGAGGCCCACGATTTCGAATCTTTCCTGAAGGGCCAAGCGTACCGGTCCAACGTGATCGACAGCGTTGAAAACCCGGGAACGGCGCAAGCGAGAAATAACTCCGATCGTTACTACCGATCGAACGAGATCGGGGCCTATTTGCAAGATAAGTGGCAGATGCTGCCGAACCTGAGCATCACGGCCGGGGTCCGCTACGACTATCACGGAGGCATGACGGAAAAGTATGGTAACTTCTTCACCTTTGATCCAGCGCTCTACAACGTGCAGGGCACGACGGCCACTCCTAATCAGCCTTGGACGGTGACGAATTCAGGGTTTGTGGTGGCGCCCAACAACAGGAACCTGAGCGGAGTTCCGAAATCGAATATTGCTGGCGCCGAATCCACTCTCGATGGACGGCAGTGGGGGATTTCTCCGCGTGTCGGGTTCGCGTGGTCGCCGGAACGCGATCATGGCGCGATCGTGGTCCAGGGCGGCGCGGGCATTTACTATGACCGCGGCGAATTGTTCAGCTATTTGTCGCAACCTTATGGGTCGTCGGGAGGCGGCGGAGTGTTCGGAGTGACGCAGTCGGCTCCGCTGGTGACGTATGTCAATGGCACGGGCACGACGTTGGAGGATCCGATCGGCTCGCCGGCGTTTCTGCCTCCAAGCGCCAGTCCTGCCAATATTAATAACGTGCTGTTAGCGCAACTGAACGCGATGACGGGAACCGACCCCGCGGCGGCGATTGACGGCCCCAATTGCAGCGCAGTGCATGAACAGGACTACGATTATTACGGCGACTGCACGGCTACGATCGATTTTGGCTCGTACGACCCGCACAATGTGCTGCCGTACACCATTAATTACACGCTGAACCTCGAGTGGCAGCCGCGTAACTCCGTTGCGGTCAGCCTGGGTTATGTGGGCAACCGCGGCCGCCATGCAGTGATTCCCATCCCGTTCAATGAGCCGGGACTGGCCACGCCGCAGCATCCGATATGGGGTCAGACTTCAAGTTATGGGTACCAGGTCCTCAATCAGAATTCGACCTCGCAGGACACGACCGGCACCTACGATTTCAACAGCATCGCCGTGGAGCCGTGGGACACCTATAGCGGCGGCAACATCGATTTCCGCACGCCCTATATTGGTTATAGTTTCAACTCCGCACTCTTTAAGACGGTGGGCAACTCCGCGTACGATGCGTTGGAGGCGCACATCGAGAAGCGCCTGTCACATAACTTCCAGGGCGGGGCCAGTTACACCTGGAGTCATGCGCTGGACGAGCAAAGCGACATCGGCATCTTTTTCACGGGGGATAATCCAAATAACCTGCGCGACTCCTATGGCTCGGCCGATTTCGACCGGACGAATGTTTTCAGCGTGAATTTCGACGCCCTGTTGCCTAACGTTGCCCAACCGCACTCTCTGCTCTCGTACATAACCAACGGCTGGAACCTGGCGGGGGTGGGAATTGCGCAGAGCGGCGAGCCGTATTCGCTGTATGAGTTTTACGGGGCGGTGGGAAGCATTTTTGTAGGCAACTACCCGAACCTGATGAATCCAATTTTGGGGATCAAGAACCCCAGCAACCCGAAGGCGGCGTTGACGGGCAACAAGGGGATTTTCCGGGGCGCGGGCGGCGACTATATTCCGACCATCGATCCCTCGCAGATTGCGATCAACTATCTGCAGCCGGGCCAGGACGGAATTCCGGTATCGACGGGGAGCGATCCGCAGGACATTTACGAAACCGACTTTGCGCCGACCGACCAGCGCAACATTTTTAGGCAGCCGTTCCAGAAGCGGCTGGATTTGTCAATCCGCAAGGAATTCAAGGTGACGGAGAAATACAGCCTGGATTATGCGTTCAACGTCTTTAATGTATTCAATACGAGCAGCCTGGACGTGCCACAAAACCAGACGCAAGTAGGCCAGGCAAGCGCCTGTTCCAACACCGCAACGGCCAACGATTACTGCGACACGAGCTATCTGGCCTACGGTCAGGTCGTAACTAGCAATCAATCGGTCGATCAGCAGTCGGCGTTGAACAACCTCTACAAGCTGCCGGTGGTGAACGGATCGGGAAGGTCGCTGACGGTTCCCACCACACTGACCAATGGTCAGGGGCCGTGCACCACGTACGGGTATGCGTCGGCGGCGGGCTGCCCCAACAACGGCGCGACGTTCGGCTCAATCACCAGCGTGATTGGCGGCGCGCGCGCGATCACCATGGGCATTCACTTTACATATTGATTTCCCCGGAATAAGGTGGGGTTGGCGACTATAAGCGCTAAGATAAGCTGTTCCAACCCCTTTATTTTGTGTGTCATCCAACTTGATTACCCACCTGGCGGGGCTTTCGCTGGGTAAAAAGTGCCCATGGAGACCTTTTCTTAACGCCCATGGGGTTGGCGACAGGGTTCCTTCGGGAACCCCGTTTACGTCTGCTGGCGGTTTTCCGGCGACCGCGACGACGCCACCGGACGGTCAGAAGGCCAGAGCCGCAGACGTGAGCCAACTCTCTTCTGCCTGTGCGTTCCGACACATCTCGTCGCTGGCGCCGGTGGCAGCGGGCGTGTTGCAGCGTGGCGCCGACGAAAATCCTTCAGGCTGGACGGTACGAGGCTACTGCGGGGGGCGGTAGCAAATGTTTTCGCCGTCCAGGCAGTATTCGGCGGAGCAGGATTCGGCGCCGCAGATCATCAGATCTCCGCTGTAGAGTTGGCGGCGAGTGATGAGCCCCAAAGCGCCGCAGCGGGGGCAGGACATGACCGCGACAAAAGGGTTCTTGGCATGGCCGAGCTTGGCCTGGTTTTCGAGCATGAAAACCGTGCCGGGGTCCATTTTTTCGGGGATCCATTCCTCAAGGAATTGCAGATCGGCGGACATCCTGCCCCTCCATCAAGGTGAGATCGGCAGAGCCGCGCCCGAAATGGCCAGCGGGGCCCAGCCGCCTTGCAACAGCAGGCTCGCATCACGCCAGAGTTCGAAAACTCCGGTCGAGCCTAGTGTTGACGCAGGCAGGGCGGGAAGTCAACCAGAATCGAAGGGGAGAAGTGTCGAAAGGGATTCCCCATCTCGAATCTGGCATTGGGGACTAAAACGAGACGACGAGGGATTAAAAAGATCGAGGATTTGGGGTCAGGGGTCGGGATCTGGAATCAGGAATCGGAGATCAGATAAGGTCTTCGAGACAAGGTTCTTCTGCCTTACCGGGAAGCGGATGTGGCTTCCCGGTCCTGCATGCGGGCGTAGGCGTCAATGGCGCGGTAGGTTTCTTCGTTGCGCAGGATGGCCTCGACGTATTCACGAGTTTGGCTGAAAGGGATTGACTCGACAAACTCGTCCATGCCGGAGTATGGACCGGCGGCTTGCCAGTCAGTCACGCGATTATCGCCGGCATTGTAGGCGGCCAGCGCGTACTCGTCGACCCCGCCAAAGCGGTCGAGCATCTCGCGCAAGTACCGCGTGCCCAGGCGGATATTGGTTTCGGGATCGAAAAGCTGGAAGGTGCGAAAGTTGGTCATGCCTTCCTGACGGGCCATGGCGCGACCCACGGAGGGGAGCATCTGCATGAGGCCATAGGCGTTGGCATAGGAGACTGCGTTCGGATTGAACTCCGATTCCTGCCGAATGAGCGAGGCGACAAGATAGGGATCGAGGTTGTTCTTTTCCGATTCGGCCTTGATCGTTTCCCACCACGGCTCAGGAAAGAGAATGCGCCAATAAACGAGAGGAATGGCCTGCATGGGCGCTGTAGAAGCGTAGGGAAGCGCGCGTTTCATGGCGCGCAGGGCGCGGAAGGTCTCGTTATATGACGAGTAGATCTGGGCTTCGGCGAGAGCGCTCCAGGAGCCGGAGTCTGGATCCGCCTGAATCTCAGGGGCGATGTATTCGTTGAGGCCGGCGTTGGCCAGCAGACGAGCCTTGGCCAGATGAGGGCTGTCTTCCGGGAAAGTGTCGACGAGTTTTGGCTCCTGTAAGGGCTGGAAGTGATCGAGCTCAGGTTCGGCCGCGGGTATGGCGGACGGCGCAACCTTGCCAATCGCCGTGAGCCGTTCGCGCGCCATTTGCGCATAGAAGTAATGCGGGTAGGCGCGGATAATGGCGCGATAATCGGCTGCCGCAAGGGACGGGTAGTGGTCCCGGCTCTCGTAGAGTCGGCCGCGCCAATAGAGCGCGGAGACGGTTTCAGCGGCGGAGGGATAGTCCTTGATCTGCGCGTCGAAGAGGTGAGCGGCGTCGGCAAACTGGCCCAGGCGGTAGCTGAGCCAGCCGGCCCGCCAGTGCGCGGAAGCGGCGTACTTGTGGGTGGGAAAATGCTCGGCCAGGTAGCTGTAATATTCGACCGCTTCGGGATAATCGCGGCGCAGGAGGTACATGTTGCCGCTGGAAAAGAGCGCCTCCGCCAGCCATGGGCTGTGGGGGAAGCGAGTTTCCATTTGGGAGACGATGTTTTGCTGATCGGCGGCATCCTGGCGGTCGCGGGCCAGTTCCATGAGAAGGTCGAGACGGCGGGCGCCGTTTTCATCGGGCGTATCCGGTAAGGATTCAGCCTGCGACTGGGTGAGGCGACCGAGATGCAGCTCGCAGTCGGCCAAGGCCACCTGAAAACCATCCGGGTCCCCGGGGGTGACTGCCGAGGAGCGCGCGAGGGCGCGGTATTGCTCGGCGGCCTCATCGTAGCGCCCGGCGCGGTAGTAGGCGTCGCCCAAGCTGCGCAACTCCGCGTCGGTCAGCGTGGATTCGGCCCCGATGGCGGTGAGCTTGGCGCGGGCAGCCTGGGCTTCGGGAGTCAACGGGCGGCTGAGAAGCAATTGCTTGAAAAGGCGGACGGCTTGGTCCTGCATTCCGAGTGCATACTCGACCTGCGCTTCGGCCAACTGGTAACCCGGGCGGTCAACGGCGTCTGTGCCTTCGGCCTCCGCGAGGACCTCACGGGCGCCGGCGGGATTGTTTATGTCCAGGAGCACATTGGCCTCAAGCTCCGGAGCCTGGTCGGCGAAGATGCTGTCGGGATAGCGCTCGGCATAGCCGTGGAGGAGGGTCTCTGCGCCCGCATCGTCGGCAAAATCGTGGTCCGCCTGCGCGGCCAGAAAATCGGCGATATCGGCCAGCTCCGCATTGCCTTCTCTTGCCCGCTTGAAGTTCTCCACCGCTTCGGCATAGCGGTGATCGAGCAGATAGGCGTGCCCGAGGGCGAGGTAGGCGGCTGCAGCGGCATCTCCAGTATGGCGGCGGGCGTAGGCGGTCACGCCCGCATAGGCTTCCGGAGTGCGCAACGTGGCCAGTTGCTCCGCCATCGGCCGCAGATCGGCGGAGGCCACGAAAGCGCGACGGATGCGGGCGGTGCGGGCTCTCCTGACGGCGCGGCTGGCGCGGTAAACACGTCGATGCCGGGTTGCGCGGGTTCCGGCGCGCCGAGTCGGCTTTTTCGCGCTATGCGAGGCAACGGAATGACTTTTGTCCGTGGACGTTGAGGATTGGGCGAGCAAGGGAAACGCAACCAGCAGCAACGAAACCGCCACCGCCAAGCCACGGGCCGCGCGGCGAAGTAAAGCAACGAGGGGAGACTGCACCTTCATACTTTCACTTTATCTGGTTTCTTGCTTTTTAAGCGTGCGGGGAATCACTGCGAGTAACCGGCCAGCCCCTGTACCCGCTTGGACCGCCGCGCCCGCCGTCCGTTACACTCATCTTGACCGGCCGGGACAAAAAGCCCATCCGGGACCATTTTCCGCAACCAACCCCCATGTCGACCATCCAATCGATTGCAGGAGAAAACGAGCATCCCGATGTCGCCTTGGTGGAGCGGGTGAGGGCGGGGGATGTTTCGGCGTACGATACGCTGGTCCGTAAGTACGAACGGCAGATCTTCAGGATTGCGCAGCATATCACGCAAAACCGGGAAGATGCCGAAGACGTGATGCAGGATGCCTTCCTGAAGGCATACGAAAAGCTCGACCAGTTTCAGGGAAACGCGAAGTTCTACACATGGTTGGTGCGTATAGCGGTGAACGAAAGCCTGATGCGGCTGCGCAAGCGGCGCTCGGGAAAGATGGTCTCGATCGACGAGGATCTGGAGACCGAGGAGGGAACCGTTCCCCGCGATTTGGCCGACTGGGCCCCCGACCCGGAGCAGAATTACAGCACCTCCGAGCTTGCCGATATTCTGCGCAGGACCATTCAGGGTTTGCCGCGGGGGTTTCGCGTCGTCTTCGCCCTACGCGACGTCGAAGGCTTATCGACAGAGGAAACCGCGGAGGCGCTGGGACTGAGCGTTCCGGCCGTGAAGTCGCGCCTGCTGCGCGCGCGATTGCAACTGCGCGAGCGGCTGAGCCGCTATTTTCACCGGCGAACCCGGGCCGCGCAACGAAAACTGGAGTTGAAGCGTGACGTGCACTGAGTTTCTGGCGATGCTCGACGACATGATCGATGACTCCATTGTCGCGGCGGAGACAAGGGCCGAAGTGGAGCAGCACCTGCGCAAATGCGGGCACTGCGAGGTGGTGCTGAACACTACGCGCAAAACCATCGAGATCTACCGCTCCCATCAAATCTACGAGCTGCCCTACGAGGTGAACGAGCGGCTGCATGCGGCCATCATGACCCGGTGCAAGGCCAAGCGCTGCTAGCAGCCGACGCATCGCCAAGCCCGTTTTCGCAGGAATCCGGCGGCACCACCACAACTTTTCCCGAAAAGCCGCGTCTGCCCTATCAGTAAGATTGTGTGTTTCGATTCTTCCCCGGCCACTCCTGCCTGGAGCGTCATCCATGGATTCGTTGCGAGGCGTGCTCGCTGTGGCATTGTGCCTGAATCTGTGCATGCCCGCGCCCATCGCGGCCGCGGGGCCTGCGCCGGTCCCGAATGCCCCTGCTGCCTCGCGCTCTGAATATTCCTCCCCCGAACTGCAAGGAGACGCGCGGATTCTCCACGCCCTGGACCGATTTACCTTCGGGCCTCGGCCCGGCGACGTGGAGGCCGTGCGCGCTATGGGGTTGGAGATGTGGTTCGAACAGCAACTACACTCGGCAAACATCGATGAAGCGGACTTGGACACGCGGCTGGCGCAATTTCCCGCCATGCAATGGAGCGTGCAGGACCTGCTCTTGCGCATTCCTTCGAACGCGATTGTTCGCCAGGCGATGTACGGCAGGATCGAGATTCCGCGGCGCGGGGCATTGCACGCGGTCTACGAAGATGCGATCTACCGCATGCAAGAGCGGCAAGCGCAAAGGAAAGAGAAAAACGCGGCCGTTGCAGCCAGCCCGGCTGCGCCGACCGGCGGCGAAGCGATGACCGCTGGCGCGCGACCCATGAGCCCAAACCCCGGAGTGGAGGAGAATTCGGCGATGGCGACGGACGCAAGCTCCGCCGGGGCAATGGACGCGAACTCCGGCGGCGCAACCAGCACTTCCGCGCCGGTTCCGGACGATCTGCAAGCCATGGCGCTGGCGGCGCAAATGGACGTGCTGGATGACGATCCGGCTACGGACGCGATCCTCGCGCTGTCGCCTCAGCAACGCGTGCTGAAACTGGAGGCGATGCAGCCAGCGGAATTTGAGACCTTTCTGAAATCCCTGCGGCCGGCGCAGCGGACAAAGCTCACCGCCGACATGCTCCCCGCGCTCCGGGAAGCCGTGGATGATCTCGAGAATCCCGAGCGCCTGGTCGTGCAAGAGCTGATGGCGGAGCGGCTGACGCGCGACATCTACTCCAACGCCCAGCTCCAGGAAGTGATGACCGACTTCTGGCTCAACCACTTCAACATCTACCTGCGCAAGAACGAGCAGATGCCGTATTACCTGGTGAGCTTCGAGCGCGACGCCATCCGGCCGCGCGCGCTGGGCAAGTTCGAGGACCTGCTGGAAGCGGTGGCGCACAGCCCGGCCATGCTGATTTATCTCGATAACGCGGAGAGCGTGGGACCGGATTCCCTGGCGGCCGAGCGCGCCAAAATGGCGGCGTGGCGCCGGCCAGCGAAGCAGCGCCAGGATCCGCCCGGCATCAACGAGAACTATGCGCGTGAGCTGATGGAGCTGCAGACCCTGGGCGTAAACGGTGGTTATACGCAGGCGGATGTCATTCAGGTGGCGCGGGTGCTCACCGGCTGGACAGTCGATCGGCCGCAATTCGGCGGCGGGTTTGTGTTCAATCCTAACCGTCATGAGCCGGGGACGAAGAAGGTTTTAGGCAAGAAGGTCAAGGGAAACGGCGAAATGGAGGGCCGCGCGTTGCTCCACATGCTCGCCGTCCGCCCGGCCACGGCGCATTTCCTCTCCAGGGAGCTGGCTGAGCGGCTTGTGAGTGACGATCCACCGCAGCCACTTGTGGATCGAATGGCGAAGACCTATCTGGCCAGCGGGGGCGATATTTCCGCCGTGCTGACGACGCTGTTTCACTCCCCGGAGTTTTGGTCGATGGACGCAGACCGGGCCAAGGTGAAAACGCCGATTGAATTCGTGGTTTCAGCGGTGCGGGCAAGCGATGCGAATGTGGAGAATTTCATCCCGCTGGTGAACGCATTGAGAGCTATGGGCATGCCGCTCTACGAATGCATTCCGCCCAGCGGTTTTAGCTGGGACGCGGCGACCTGGGTTTCGACGGGCGCACTGGTGGACCGGATGAATTTCGCGCTGAACCTGGCGGCCAGCCGCCTGCCCGGGATCACGGTGCAATGGCTGCCGCAATCAGCGGAAGCATCGGCGGCCGACAGTGCGACTCCGAGCGCGCAGAGCGAAGAGGCGCGGCTGGAGCCGCTGCTGCTTCCCGGCGGGGCAAGCGCGACGACACGGGCGGCGGTGCTGGATGAGTTTGCAAGGCAGAGTGCGCAGGAATCCGCGACGCTGCGGCCGGTACTTGCGGGGCGGCCGATGCCTCGGGCCAATGCGCGTCAAGCGGTTTTAGCGCGCGAACGCCAAGACCAGTTGCTGGCCGGATTATTGATCGGGTCTCCGGATTTCCAGCGGCGATGATTTCCAGAAGAACTGGAGAAGACGGGGAGCGCTTTGGGGAGAACACGGATCGCGGCAAGAAGAAAGACTGAAATTCTGGCGACGGATGCAAAGCAGATTCAGAGGAGACGCCATGAACTCTCGTTTTCAAGGTTTACTCCCGCCTGAATGCAGGCGCGTGTCCGAGAGCGGGCGGGCGCGACAATTCTATGCGCCCAGCAGAGACGAAAAAAAGCGAGGCAAATGGGTGGTGGTTTTTGAGCTGAAGGACGCGGATGGCGAGCCGGATATCGGCTCAACTCCGCACATCGTCCCGACGATTGGCAAACATCACCAGATCGACGACTCGTGCTGGTGCGTGCCGCAAAAGGCTCCCCGTGAAAACGGTGTGGACGCCATCCTGCACCACATTGCGCAGTAAAGAGCCACGCTTTCCCTGGAAAGGGAAATTGCGCGAAGAGAGGAGATCTTGATGACCCTCACCCGTCGATTCTTTCTGCACCGGGGCGCGCTTGCCGTGGCCGGCACGGCGGCGCTGCCCAACTTCTTGGTCCGCTCGGTGCTGGCCGAAACGGCCGACGCGCCCGGGCAACAGCTGGTCGTGATTTTTCAGCGGGGCGCGGCTGACGGGCTCAATGTGGTGGTTCCTTATCGCGAAAGAAATTACTACACCATGCGCCCAACCATTGCCATTCCGCAGAACCAGGTGGTTGATTTGGATGGATTCTTTGGGTTGCATCCGTCGCTGGCGCCCCTCAAACCGCTTTACAACCAAGGCCATCTGGCAATCGTCCACGCCGCCGGCTCGCCGGATATGAGCCGCTCGCACTTTGATGCGCAGGACTACATGGAATCGGGTACGCCGGGCGTGAAGAACACGAGCGACGGTTGGCTGAATCGCGCTCTGCAGGCGGAGGACGCCTGCCATTGCATGGACCACGACGAGGAGCATACGGCCTTCCGCGCGCTGGCGCTGGGCGCCGAGGTGCCGCTTACGCTCGCCGGAAAAATCTCCGCCATTGCGCTCAACAATGTGAACGGGTTTACCGTGGCCGGGCGCGGGCCCGCGCCATCGCCGGCCGCCCAGGCCTTTGAAGCCATGTACGCCGACTCAGGTGACCGCATTTTGCACGCCGCGGGCGACGAGACCTTTGAGGCCGTCAAGATGCTGCGCACTGCCGATCCGGCGCAGTACGCTCCCGCGGCCGGGGTCAATTATCCCAAGAGCGAATTTGGCGCCAGCATGCGGCAGATTGCGCAACTGCTCAAGGCCAACCTGGGCGTAGAGGCTGCGTTTACCGACGTGGCCGGCTGGGACACGCACGTGAACCAGGGCGGCGTGAACGGTCAGCTTGCCAACCGGCTAGGCGATTTCTCGGCCAGCATTGCTGCGTTCTGGCGCGACTTGGGCGACCAGGCGGAAAACGTAACCTTGGTGACCATGTCGGAGTTTGGCCGCACCGCGCGCGAAAACGGCACTGCGGGCACCGACCACGGCCACGCCAACGCGATGTTTGTGCTGGGCGGGCAGGTGAAGGGCGGCAGGGTGTACGGGCGCTGGCCGGGTCTCGCCAACGAGCAGCTCAACCAGGGACGGGACCTGGCGCTCACCACCGACTATCGCGCGGTTTTGGGCGAAGTGGTGACGCGCACGCTAGGCGCAAAGAACCTGGAGATGGTGTTTCCGGGCGCACGGCTCAACCGCGAACAGTTCTTTCGGCTAATCTAGTGGGCGCGGTTCAGGCGCTTTTCTGAATGTCGCGAATGACGCCACTCGGTCCTGATTTTCTTGAAAGTCCAGTAGTTTTGGAATTCGGCCGGCGACTGCAGCCGCGGTCAGAAACGCCGCGGATTCTCCTTCCAGATAGAGTTCGTGTTTGGACGTGTGCGTCGGGGTTTCCTTGGGAAATCAAAGGAGCGCTGCGCCTTCAAAACCTGTTTCCCGAGAAAATCGCGGAAACCGTAGAATTGAAGAGATGGCCTTTACGGAACAATACGACGTTGTGGTGGTGGGCGCGGGACATGCTGGGTGCGAGGCGGCGATGGCTGCGGCGCGCATGGGGCTGAAGACCGCGCTGATCACCATGAACCTTGACCTGATTGCGCAAATGAGTTGCAATCCGGCCGTGGGCGGCGTCGCCAAGGGACACCTGGTGCGCGAAGTGGACGCGCTGGGCGGAATTATGGGCGAAGTGGCGGACGCGGTAGGAATTCAGTTCCGGCTGCTGAACTCGTCGCGCGGGCCGGCGGTGTGGAGTCCGCGGGCGCAGTGCGATAAGCAGCTTTACCGTGTGAAGATGCGCGAAGTGCTGGAGGGCCAGCCGGGCTTGCATATACGGCAAGCGGAGGTCGTGGACCTCGTGATCGAAGAGGGACCAGGGACTGAAGGACTAGGAGCTGGCGACTTAGGGACCCAGGAAACCGACGAAGCAGCTGAGTTGCCACGGCCGGTGCGGCCTTTTCGCCGCGTCGTGGGACTGAAGATGCGCGACGGGCGCAGGCTGATGGCGGGCGCAACGATTATTACCACCGGCACATTTCTGAATGGGTTGATTCACTGCGGCGAAGAGCGATATCCGGCGGGCCGGAGCGGGGAGCCAGCCAGCGTGCTGTTGGGCGAGGCGCTCCGCGCGCTGGGGCTGCGGACGTGCCGGTTAAAGACAGGAACGCCGCCGCGCTTGGATGGGCGGACGATCCGGTGGGACATGTTTGAGGAGCAGCCAGGCGATGCGGAGCCAACGCCATTCAGCTTTCGGACGAAGAAGATCGTGCAACCGCAGGTAAGCTGCCACATCGCCTTCACTACGCCGGAGACGCTGCGGCTGATCCGCGAAAACGTGCACCGAAGCGCGATGTATTCAGGGCGGATCCAGGGGATCGGCCCGCGGTACTGTCCGTCGATCGAAGACAAGATTGTGAAATTCCCCGATAAGACACAGCACCAGTTCTTTCTGGAGCCGGAGGGGCTGAACACGCACGAGGTATACGTGAACGGGATGTCCACGTCTCTGCCCATGGAGGTGCAGTGGCAAATGGTGCACTCGATTCCGGGCCTCGACGAGGCGGAGATGCTGCGGCCGGGCTATGCCATCGAGTACGACAGTGTCGACGCCACGGAGCTGAACCGCACCTTGCGTGTGAAATCCATGGAGGGCCTTTACCTCGCCGGGCAAATCAACGGCACAAGCGGGTACGAAGAGGCCGCGTGCCAGGGGATCATGGCGGGCATTAACGCGGCATTGTGGTTGAAGGGCGAGCCGCCGTTCACGATGGACCGCAGCGAAGGATATACGGGCATCCTGATCGACGATTTGATTTCGAAGGGAACCAATGAGCCCTACCGAATGTTTACGTCACGCGCGGAGTTCCGGCTGCATCTGCGCATCGACAACGCCGACCGCCGGCTGACGCCGCACGGGCGTCGGCTGGGACTGATCGACGACGCGGCGTGGGCGGAATACGAGCGCAAGCAGGCGCGGATGTCGGCGCTCAAGCGGCTGCTCGCTTCAGGCAAGATCGACTCCGAAAAGCTGCAGGCCGCAGGCCTTGGCGAGCTGACGGCGACAGCGGGGCTGACCTGGGCGCAACTGCTTAAGCGGCCGGAGGTGACGATTGACGCGGTGCTCGCGGCGCTGGCTGACCAACTCCGGCGAGATCCGCTGCTGGCTGAATTCGGGCTTTCCCGCGGCGAGATTCCCGATCCCATCGAGCGCAGCACGCTGCGCAACGAGGCGCGGGCGGTAGAGACGGAGATCAAGTTTGCCGGATATCTGGACCAGCAGAAGAAGGCTATCGAGAAACTGAGGGCGGCTGAGGCGGTGGCGATTCCGGAGTGGATCGAGTACGGATCGATCAGCGGGCTTTCGCGCGAGATGCGGGAGAAGCTGGAGCGCGTACGGCCGGGCACGATCGGGCAGGCAAGCCGCATTCCCGGGGTGACGCCCGCAGCGCTGAGTTTGGTGCACGTGTCAATCAAGCTGCAAGGGGCGGGCAAGGTGCAGCGGGCGCGGCGGGCGACCGAACGGAACGGCCCGTGGAGCCCGGATCCTGCAGTGGACGACGGCCGCGCTTCGGCAGTTCAAAGAGAAGCTTGCTGAAAGCGCAGGCCAAAGTTCACTTCAGAATCGGCGCAACTTAGGGCCTAATTTTGGCTGTCCTTATCTCCGCGAGAGAAGAACGGGATATGGAACGGTTCTTCGGCCGTGGAGGGTTTCTTCTGCTTGCCTTGCATCTCCTGGCGCAGCGTGGTGCGCTGGGAATTGATGCACTTCCAGCCGCCATGCGAGCGCTCGAAGATGTGGGTGAAAACGCCTTTTTCTGTCACTTCCGACGAGGCTACCCGGTGGCGGAGGGTGTAGGTGCCGTTGGCTACGGCGACGTCGCCCAACATGCGCACCGTGATCACCTTCTGGGTGAGATACAGCCCCTTGTCGTCACTCGAGATGACTTGGACCACCTGCTGGTTGCGGGTCGTGATGTCGCCGTTGGCCGCAACATCGACGAACAATGGCGATAGGACGTTCTCCAAGCCGTACTGGTCGTGCTGATTGACGGCGGTGGCCCAGGCGTCCTCGATCTTTTGAAACTCGACGATCTCCGGACTTTCGGTGGTCAAGGCGCCGGACTGGTCGGGCGTGGTGGCCGTTGGCGGATCGGTTGCAGGATTCTGGGCGGCTGCGGCGCAGCACGCAAAAAGTACAGCAGCAAAGCAGGCAAAAAGACGGCTCATAGTCAAGGTGTGCTCCCGTTTGTACTGGGAAGGCCCTAGGAAAATCATATCTCTTGGACTCGGAAAACGGGCCGGACGGAAGCGGGAAAAGGGCGGGCTCGAGATCCTGGCGCTAAATAAGGCTTTGCAGCCGTTCGGGCTGGCGGAGGGTGACAAGAGAGTCCTCGATGGTGATCCAACCCTCTTTGCGGAACTGGCCCAGGGTGCGGGTCACGGTTTCCCGGGTGGTGCAGGTCATGGAGGCCATCTCCTCGTGCGTGAGGAGAAGGGGAAAATGGTATTCGCCGTTGTCCGTGCGTTCACCGATCTGGTGGGCGAGTTCGAGCAGCAGCCGGCCGAGGCGCGTGGCCACGGTCTCAGAGAGGGCGATGCGGCAGGCGTCCTGCAAAGCGAAGCGGTACTCCTGACAAATGCACTGCACGGAGCGCATTTGCGCCTCTTTATGGCTGCGCAGGAAGTTGAGAAAACGCTCCCGCTCGACAGGGCGCAATTGCGCAGTGGTCAATGACTCCGCCGACACCTCATAGACTCCGTGAGAGAGAACCGCGTAGAGGCCGAGCATCGAGCCGGGACCGGCAACGCGCACGATCATCTGGCGATCGTCGGGCCGGCCGGTGGTGAGCTTGAGGTACCCGCCGCAGATGAGGTAGAGGCAGCGAGCTTCTTCGCCCTGGGTAAACAGGGCTGCCTGCGCGGGCAAAGAAATGGTGCTGGTGGCCAACTCGAGGTCGGCGAGAACCGCGCTGCCCAAGGAGCAGAACCACCCCGGACGGCGGTTGGAACATGCGGCGCAGCCCACGGGCGCCTGGCGGCCCATCTGTGCGGTCCGCCCATGCCCATCCGAAGAAATTTCTGTGTTCGTCATCGTCTTGCCTTCTTCCGATGCCGATCCAGCGCCTCCGCCGTTTTTCTGCAATCCTGCGCTCCCCGCAAGGGCCATGGTCAAGGTGGAGGCGCGAGGGCTCTTCCGGAATAGGGGCTTTTGCTTGATTGAGAGTGTTGCGCATTGAGCGTGGCCTTGGATGTGATGGGCCTCACGTCTATTGGAAGGGTGTCGCGGAGGCGGAACAAAGTCAGGCGCGGAACGCGCATGAATGTGACTGCGCTCACGAAATGGCGACTGGCGCCCGGGCGTAAGTCGCTCTGGCGCGGGCAAATAAAGGCCAATTCCCGCCCTTTGAAATGATGTGATGAACGTCACCGCTTGGGTGTATGACCGCAGCGTAGTGTTGCGGATAAGTAGTGATGCTCCGCACAACGCGAAGCTTCCTCGGCAAGACGAACCAGCACACCTGAAGCCGATGCGGCGCCCGCCAGAGAAGACGCCGCGTCCGGCCCCACGAACCGCTAGTTCCGCTGCCGGTGGAAGAGGCAGAGGGAGCGTCCCAAGGCGGTAACTTGCATGCATACGAGTGGGCCTGTAACGCGATTGCCGATCGGTGCGGCTCCGGGGATTTGGCCGGGACTGCGAGCGAGTTGGATGTTGATTTTGGGCGCGGGCATGATCTGCGCCACCGCCCTGGCCGCGCCTCCCAAAAATAACAAGCCGGCCAACCCCGCGGCGGCGAAGGCGGTTCAGCCCTCGACTTACGTGGGCTCCGACACATGCGCCACTTGTCATGACGAGGTGAGCAAGAAGTTCGCTGCCAATCCCCATACCAAGATGACGTTCATGCACGGTGACAACGGCATCACCTGCGAAAACTGCCACGGACCGGGCGCCGACCACGTGGCCGGCGGCGGCGACGTGAGCAAGATCTTCGATCCTTTGAAGGGCTCGGCAAAGCAGGTGAACGACACCTGTTTGAAATGCCACGCTGGAACCCACCCCAATTTTGAGCGCTCGCCCCACGCCAAAGCGGGCCTGAGCTGCATTAGCTGCCACAGCATTCACGGTTCCGAGGCACGCACTCCCTTGCAGGCGGCGGAATTGCACCTGATGGGCACCACCAGCGACGTGCACAGCCCCGAGGCCAAGGATCTGCTGCTCAAGGGGCCGCAGCCCACCCTCTGCTACCAGTGCCACAACGGCGAGCGGGCGCAGTTCAACATGCCCATCCATCACCGGGTGAATGAGGGTCTGGTGCAGTGCTCTGATTGCCATGACGTCCATGGCACATTCGGCCCCAACAATCTGCGGAGCACGGCGGATCAGAACATGATTTGCGCCAAGTGCCACACCGACGTGCGCGGGCCGTTTGTGTACGAGCACGCGCCGGTCAAGGCGGAAGGGTGCATGGCTTGCCACACGCCGCATGGTTCCCAGAACCCGCGGTTGCTGAATCTGGCCAGCATCAACAATCTCTGCAACCAGTGCCACAGCCGGGTGGCGAACGCAACCATTCACGGAATGGGCGCGGGATCCGATGAGCTGGCGCCCTGCACGAGCTGCCACACCTACATTCACGGTTCCAATATCAACGCGGCGTTTCTGAGGTAGTTGATCGGGTCCGCGCCGCAGCCCCGGATGGACGGCGCGGCGCAGATCGGGCGAAGGGTTTCGAACCGGGTCAGGGGTTCGAAGTAAGAGGCGGTTTCAAGTGAGGCTTCATATGAACATGACAGGCTGGTTTTCAAGGCTCTCTCAACAACATCGCTCTCCGGCAATGGTTCGGCTTCTCAGTGAGTGCGCCGGGGCGGCTATCCTGGCGCTGATCGCGGGCCTCGCCGCGGCGCAAACTCCTGCCGCGCCCGCCGCGCCGGGGGCGACGCCGGAAATGAGCGTTCCCACCGGCTACACCATCCACCAGTCGGTGGACCTCGGTGGGCGCATCGCCAACATCAGCGGCGGCGCCCCGATGTATGACACGCTGGTCAATTTGCAGTCCGGACCGCGGGTGCTGAATCAGACCTTCGAAATGCGCGCCAATCCCGGAAATGAAAGCGGGCCGTTCGATGTTCTCAATGCGGTGAGCAGTGGATTTGGCGGCGATCCCAACGATTTCGCCCGGCTGGATTTTCAGAAGGGCAAGGTCTACGACTTCTCGGGGATGTTCCGCCGCGACCGCCAATATATGGATTACGATTTGCTGGGCAACCCGAACATTCCTTCAGGGCAAACCATACCCATCGGCCCCGCAATCGCGCCGACGGGCGCGCTGCCCTACGCGCAGATCGATCAATCCCCATTCCTGTTTAATACTGTGCGCCGCATGACCAACGTGAATTTGACGGCGGCGCCGCTGGCCAAGGTCACATACCGGTTCAGCTACTCCCAGGATGTCTTCCAGGGGCCGAGCCTGACGCCGAGCGGCTATTCATTCGGCGGCTCGTACTCCAATATCGTCGAAGAGTTCCAGCGCAACAGCGGCGACAATTTCCTCGGCGGGATCGACTGGAAGCCGGTGCGGAACACGCGGCTGACGTATGAAGAGGAGATCGACCATGAGAAGGTGAACTCCTACTTCAACCTCGCGCCGGACGCGTTCAACGTGGCGGAAGCGGATGGAACTCCGGCGGCGCTGCTAATGAGTTACTTTACCCTAACGCCCTACACGAGCAACTCGTGCAACGCCAACAGCACGAACGGCAATCCGATGCTGTCGGCCTCGACCATGGCCGGCGGCATGCCGGTGGTGAACCCGGCTTGCGCGGTAGTAACCAACTATTCCCGCTCGGCGCCGACGCGCATTCTCTTTCCGACGGAGATCTTCCGGCTGCAGAGCTCCAGCATCAAGAACGTGGCTTTGAACGGCGACGTGCGCTACACCAACGCCAACATGAACATGCCCGCCTATTACGAGAGTTTCCAGGGATTGACAACGGCCAGCACGAGCGGGGCGACCACCGGACTCGTATACACGGCTGCGGGCAGCGCCAAGCGCCAAGTGATCGCCGCCGATTTTGGCGCCGTGTGGCAGTTCAGCAACCGGGTGAGCCTCGAAGAGCAGGTGACTTTCTCGAATGCTCATCAGCCGGGAACGACAACCATGAACGGCCTGACCACGCTGCTGACGGGGACGGCTGCGGGAAGCGAAACCATCAACAGTCCGACAACATTGAAGACCGGCGCGGCGGGCGCGTCGACCTTTGAAGGCAGCGGCGACATCGGCTTGCCCTTGCCGCAATACTTCGGCCAGAAGTCTGTGGAGAATAACTTCACGCTGAGCTGGGACGCCACCTCCCGGGCCACGTTCGCTCTCACCTATCGCCACAGCTTGCATGACATCGATCAGACCGCCTACGCGTACGCGACCAGCACCGCCCCGGCCACCTGGACACCCACCATCGTCGACATCAACGGAGATGGCGCGATCGTGAACGCCTTCCTGCGCCCCACCAACAATTGGGATATCAACGGCTCCGTCGAAGCGATGTACAACGACAACGCGCTTACGCCGATGGGCTTCCGGCAATTGCGCGAATACCGGGTGCACACCATTTACAGGCCGAAAACCTGGGCGACGGTTTCGGGCGCCTTTACCGACCGCGAGCGGCACAACAACACCAACAACAACCAGGCCGCCGTAGCGTCAGACAGCGTTGCGTACGCCGGCCCGCTCGATCATGCGGACCACAGCCGCTTCGTGAGCGTGGCAACGGACCTGTTCCCGAACCAACACTTCGGCCTCGATTTGAACTATACCTATAGCGATGTCTATATGGCGGACAACATCTGCTATCTGGGAGGCGCTTCTGCCGCTTTGCCTCTCGCCGCTTCGACTCCCACTGGGACGGCGTGTCCGGCTACGTCTGCGGGCAGGTCGGGATACGACTTCGGGCCGGCTCTGGACTTTATCGACGCGCCCACGCAATCGGGGTCGGTGGCGTTCGATGTGGCGCCCACCCGGCGGCTCCAAGCCAACCTCGGCTACAACGTGAGCGAGGTGAGCGGCAGCCAGTTCTTCAACGATCCGCGTGCAGTGAACGGTTCGCTGAATTCGATCTACCAGTCGCCTTTTGTGAACATCGCGTGGAAGTACGGGCCAGGGTGGACGTGGAAGGCGCAGTACAACTTCTACGGCTACGGGGAAGGCGGCCCGTCGGGCGCCGAGTACTGCAGCGCCACCGATCCAACGCCCACCACGCCGGCTACCGTGGTTCCATGCAGTTCAATTACCGCGTATCAAACCGGCCTGACGCTTCCATCCGCGGGCGAAAGCTTGCCACGGAATTTCCACGCCGGCAACGTACTCCTCGGAGTGCATTACGAGTTCTGAACACGGGGGTGGGCCAGGGGTCGAGGTAGTTTTGGCCCACCCCTCTTTTTCAAGGATTCGCAGGCGCGCAAAGCTCTGTGAAAAACGGAAAGAAAGTCTTTCGGCGGGCCATGCGCCGGCCGGGAAAAATGCAAGGAGCACGACCATGAGCAAGACAATTCGATTTGCGGCTGCGTTGGCGGCGGTTCTGTTCGCGGGCGCTATGGGTTTCGCCCAATCCGGGGAAGCCACGTACAAAGCCAAGTGCCAGAGCTGTCATGGCGCTGAGGGCACGCCGAATCCTGGGATTGCCAAGATGATGGGCGTCAAGCCGGCCGGCGACGCGGCGGTGAAGGCGCACAGCGAGGCGCAGATGATCGCCATCACGACCGACGGCAAAGGCAAGATGCCGGCGTTCAAAGGCAAGCTGACAGACGCGCAGATCAAGGATTCCGTGGCTTACTTCCGCACCTTCGCGAAGTAGGAAGCGGGAAAAAAGCACGAAGAGCAAGGAACCGGCGCGGGGCACGTTGACACATCCGCGCCGGTCGTGTGAGATGGGATCAGTTCCCCATCTCAATTGCCGCGCCAGCGGCGGGAAGTCTCCGATCGCGGCTGGACCTGGACAGAGAATCACCGGGCAAATTGCGGCGGACGCGTATTGACCGGAAAACCTCAAGCACTGGAAAGACCAAGGAGCGTAGGAATGACGAAGACGGTTCGATCTCTGATAGTGTTCGCCGCGTCCGTTTCGATGGCCGGCGCGATGAGCTTCGCCCAGTCCTCAGGGGAAGCGACTTATAAAGCGAAATGCCAGATGTGCCATGGCGCCACGGGGACGCCCAGCCCTGGAATGGCGAAGATGATGGGCATCCAGCCGGTTTCCGATCCATCCATGAAGGCGCTGACGGTGGCGCAAGTCGAGGCTACGGTGAAGAACGGTAAGGGCAAGATGAAGCCGATCGCCGGGTTGAGCGATGCGCAGGTAAAGGCGGTAGCCGAGTATTTCAAGACCCTCAAATAGTCAGTACAATCGAAAACTGAAACGCACAACAAAGCGGGCTTGGAGCTCTCGACTCGCGGGCGACAAGGTGCGCCACGGCCTTTTGACCGGGCCGTGGCGCAGCGCTTAACAGCCGCGAGGCCCCGCGCCGGCGCGCCGTGCGGCAGCTCTGAAATGGCTTTTGGTCCGCCGGCGCGCGGGTCATCCGCAACATGCGGGAGGCAAGGTGGCATCTTTTCAAAATTTCCGCAAGAACTGGCTGAGGCCGGCGTTATTTTTCGGCAATAACCCCATCAGCCTGGCCGGCGGCGCCATCACCACCGCATCCGGCGTGACGATGGTCGGCTACTGGATAGCAGAGTTGGTCGGCCACCCGATTGAGAACCCTTATCTGGGCATTATCTTTTCCCTGATTCTGCCCATATTGTTCGTGATCGGGCTGGGGCTGATCCCCATTGGGGTGCTGGCGCGGCGAAGAAAGCTTATGCGGGCGGGACAAATTCCCGCCGAATACCCCAAGATCGACTTAAACGACCGGATTTTCCGGCATGGGCTGGACATCGTGCTGGTGACGACGATCGTTAACCTGCTGCTGGTGGCGACGGCCAGCTATCGCGGCGCGGACTATATGGATTCACCGCAGTTTTGCGGCCAGTCCTGCCATGTGATGAACCCGGAATACACCGCTTACCAGGTTGGCGCGCACTCCCACGTGGCCTGCGTGCAGTGCCACATCGGCGAGGGCGCCGAAGCCTACTTCAGCGCCAAAGTGAACGGGACCAAGCA
>JASHOC010000360.1 GCA_030041305.1 Acidobacteriaceae bacterium | reverse complement strand
AATCATGGCCTACGGATTCTATTACGATCTGAATCTATGGTCGGATTTCACTTATTACCTGGTCGATCCCTATAAGGGCGACCAGTTCGAACAGCAGGACCGCCGCTGGGTGGCTGGCTTCGACCTGCGGCATACCCTATACGGCAAGTTCCTGGGCCACAGATCGGAAACCACGTTCGGCTTGCAGCTCCGCAACGATTGGATTCACAACGGACTCTACCGGACGGAAGATCGCGTGCGCACGAGCAAAACGGACTTTATCGCTGGAATCGACCCCAGTACCGGTCTGCAGTCGGTTTTGCCCGCGGACACGGATTTGAATCAATTTACGGAGACGATCGGAAGTCCCTGGGTGTCCAACAAGATTGAGTGGGGGGAAAGATTCCGCTCGATCCTGGCGGTGCGCGGCGACGAGGGCAAAGGCGTCCTCACCAGCTTTACCAACCCCACCAACTTTTCCTCGAATCCTAATACCCACCGGTCGATCGCCAAGTTTCTGCCCAGCCCCAAGGGCAGCCTGATCTTCGGCCCGTGGGCCAATACGGAGCTTTACGTGCAGGGCGGAATGAGTTACCACACCAACGACGTGCGCGGGACAACGCAGGTGTATGAGCCCGTTTCGCCCGATTATCCTTATATCAACTGCACGAACAACGGCTGCAATCCTTCGCCCGCCAATCCGCCTACCCAGGGCTCCACTAAGATTCCCTTCCTGGCGCAAACCAAGGGAGCAGAGGTCGGCGTGCGCACCGTAGCCGTTCCGCGTCTGCAAAGCACCGTGGAGCTATGGTATCTGCACAGCAATTCCGAACTGATTCAGGATGGCGACACCGGAGGCACCATCCCTTCGCTGGAGCCGAGCAACCGCTGGGGTATCGAAGTTGGCAACTACTACACGCCGGTGGAACATTTTGTTCTCGATGCCGACTTTGCGGACTCCCGCGCCCGCTTTACTCAAACCGACCCGTACGATTCGACGTTCATGACCTCGACCCCGACGGGTCCGCAGCTTTGCGCAAAGAACACGAATTGCTACAACCTCGTGGCCTTCCAAGCATGGCAAAATTCGAATGCGAATTCGACGGTTTCCGAGTATGCCAATCCCGGATCATATTTTGAGCAGAATCCGGGGAGCGCCAGGTACGTGCCCGAAGCGGTTCGGTGGGTGGTTTCATCGGGCATCACCATGCAGGATGTCAAAGGCCTTTCGGCGAGTTTGCGTCTGCGCTACTTCGGGCCGCGCCCTTTGACGTCCGACACCATCTACACCTCGCCCTCAACGGCATTGGTCAACCTGGGGGCAACTTATAAATTCAGCAGGAACTGGAGCCTTGTGGGCGAAGTGTTAAATGTTCTGAACCGCCGGGATCACGACGTTGACTACGCCTATGTATCGCAAATCACGCCGGCAGCCGGGCTGGGGCTGCCGGCAACACCGCCCACAACGTTAGCAGGGCAGGAGCAGGTTGCAAATGCTGTCAATGCGAACGCGGCATTCACAAGGGTGATGCACCCCGTCGAACCGATTCAGGCGCGACTCGTTTTACGCTACTCTTTCGGTCGCTGAGCGGTCCCGGATGCGGTAAGGGTCGTGATTGCATCGGGCGTCACACTGCATGATTACAGAGGCTTGACCGCGACTGGACGGCTGCGCTATTTTGGCAGGCGCGATCTGACGCCTGAGGGAGTCAGTCAATTCAATGCGTCGCTGTTGGTCAACGGGTGCAAAATCGCCATAAGCACTCAGCAAGCCGAATCTGGAGTTCTTGGGGGTTCACCGGCGATGTAGGCGTGGAGCGTGCTGGGAATTGCGGAGTGCGCCCAAAGCAAACGCCGACTTTCCGCTGCGCTGCGCGCAGAGTCGGATGACCATGGCCTTCCTGGATTCGGCGTGACCGGCCATGAAGAGTTCGCCGTGACGGGCCATAGAAAGGATCGACCCGCGAGAGTACTTCTGCTGCATAGACAGCCCCTTCAAGTTCAATCAAGGTGGCGATTCTTGGAGGGAATCGAACGCAGGTGTTCCCGGCTTCGGTGTGCATGCGAAGGAGATGTGCTCAGGCCGGGCTCGCTTTCAGCTCAAGCGGGCTCGCTTTCAACTCAAGCGGGCCTGGTTTCATTTGTCCCGCCGGATTTGTTGGAGGAAACGGTCAAATTCCTTTTTGCCGACGCCACCGAGCACGGGGACGCGCCCAAGCCGCACATCCCGGGCATCGGGCAGTTCAAGATGAAGCCCGACGCCGTCCTGGCCCCAGCGCACGGCGCACGATTGCACAGCGATGGAACGCTCGGCGGCCTCTTCCTTGAACGGCATTTTCTGCAGGGTCATGAGCACCAGGGTCCCGGGATACCAGCGATCTTCGGTGACCAGATAGAGGCCGGAAGAGCTGACATCGCGCACCCTGTGCGGCCGGGGTGCGGCTCCTGTCCAGTAATAGGCCGCCAGTCCCGGGGTTGGCTCGCGCGGCGCTTTGCGGGGATCGGGCCTCAACCAGCGTTCGAGCCAATTGCGCGGCGCATAGGAACCCTGCGAACCCGCCTTCAGGGGGTCCATCGCGTGGAGTTGCAGCTGCCCGCTGCCGGGGTTTCCGCAAGCGTGGTTTTGGTTTTCGACGATGTCCCGGCCCTCGCCGACGATGCCCCGGCCCTCGTTTGGGGATGGCTCTTCCTGGAGCAGCATCGCGCCGTGCAGGCTTTCCGGCGCGCTGCCGACCGCCAACAGATCGAACCGCCGCTGCATTTCTTCGGGGACACACACCAGTAATCGATCGCCGACCTCGGTTTGCGAGACATAGATGGAATACGGCGGGAGGGCGAGGAGGCTGGCGGGCTGCGGGCTCGAAGCGCTGAGGTGAAATTCGGAAGAGGATTCGACCAGATCGAGGACGCGGCAGGCGTGGTCGAGGTAAATCAAGTCCAGAGGCGCGGAAAACCCCGCTGGCGGAATGCCTTGAAAGGGAGCGATCCATAAACCTTCGCCGGATTTCAGGGCCAAGGTCCTGATCGCCTCCCCAATGTCCTCGCGAGGCCAATCGACGGCCGTTACTTCCAGGCCCAGGAAGCACTCCCGGGTCTGGTTGTAGGCGCAATAGATCGGCGAGTTCATGGTTCTTCTTCTGCGAGCGCGGATTGAGCCCATTAGGGCTTCGAGCCCCACGCTTCGTTTATCGGCCCGGGTGCATGCGTCCATCACTCTTTTGGCGTAACTCCGTGCGGATATCGCGCCAGGAGTGCAGGATTTTTCTGAGGGTCCGCTAACGGTTGCGGGATCCCGGGGCCGGTTCCGGCGTGGCGCAAGGAAGCTCTGAGCACGGCGGGGGTGACGGCTTCAGGCGGGGCGGGATTTTCGGCGGACGAGGACCGGTCACCGGCGAACAAGCAGAATCTTTTCTCCCGGGTCGTATAATCCTGGGCGAACACCAGCGAGGCGGGAGATGAAGCGATTCTTTGCTTGGGTGAGTGTGGGTGTGCTGGCTTGCGCGTCGGCGCGCGGGCAGGCGCCCTCGTGCGGAACGCCGGGGACCAATGACGCGTTTATGGGCATCCAGACGGTGACGCTTTGGCCGGGCGAGCCGCCCCAGGCCAAGGGCAACGGCTGCATGGACATCCCGACCATGACCATCTTCGACCCGGCCCAGGGCGCGGCGAACGGCTCGGCGGTGGTGATTTTCCCCGGCGGCGGGTACGCCCACCTGTCGGGGAATCTAGAGGGTGACGAGATTGCGAACTGGTTTACGGCGCACGGATTTCGAGCCTTCGTGGTGGCGTACCGGCTGTCGTCGGCCGGCTACCTGCTGCCCGTGCCCCTGCTCGACGCGCGGAGAGCGATCCAGACGGTGCGGGCGCGGGCGGCGGATTACCACATCGACCCGCAGCGGATCGTGGTTATTGGATTTTCGGCCGGCGGGCATCTGGCGGCGCTGGCGGGCACGCAGTTTCTGCCGGGGAACCCGAACGCGGACGACCCGGTGGAGCGTGTCTCGAGCCGGCCGGACTACATGGTGCTGGGGTATCCGTGGATCGGGGCCATCACCACCGACACCGCGCACCTGAGCTATTGCAAGGAGTTCAACGTGATGGACCGCTGCGAGGCGCTCCGTGCCCTTTACTCCCCGGATCTGTTCGTCACGAAGGACACCCCGCCGACCTTCATTTATCACACCTTCAACGACCAGACGGTTCCGGTAGAGCAGAGCCTGCATTTTTACGAGGAGCTGGTGAAGGCGGGTGTGCCGTCGGAGATGCACATTTTCGCCAATGGAGCGCATGGGAGCGGGTTGGGCAAGGGCGATGCGGCGCTCGACCAGTGGCCCGGATTGCTGGAAGCCTGGCTGCGGGCGCACGGGCTGCTGACGAAGGAGTAGGGGGTAGGGGGTCGGGGGCTGAGGGAACAGGGAGCAAGGGAACAGGGGAACGAGGGAGCGAGGGATCAAGGAACAGGCGCTCGCGCAACGCCGAGTCTGCCCATGAGGAAAATTCCCGTGAAAATTAAGAAGCGGACAGCCGGCTTCGGGAGTGGAAGGTTTTCCCGGAACCGGTTGCCCGCTGGACCCTGGACCGGGTCTAGGTGGTAAGGTTAGTTTAGGCTTGTTACGGACAAAAGCAAGCTTTTTTTGAAAAGAAATATTCGTCCGGTGACTCCAGTCACAAGCGGCCGCCTCCGCGTTGACCTCAGTGGCCGTCCCTTGATACAAAAAGGTGTTCCATGGACAGAGAGGGAAGCACACCGCCGGAGTGAACGGGGACCCCTATGCAAGAGATCCTTCAACAAACCGCGAAGCTGCTGATCGGCTCGATTCCGACCGCGCTGCTGTTCATTGTGCTGGTGGTGGCATATCAGTTCTTGGTGCAGGGGCCCTTGTCGGCAACCCTGAAACGGCGGCGGGAGCTGACCGAAGGGGCCATGGAAGAGGCGCGGCAGGCGATCTTCCATGCCGAGGCGCGGGCGGCCGAGTACGCCGAAAAGCTGCGCGAGGCGCGCATCGCCGCCCACAAGCTGCGCGAGCAGCGGTTGCAACAGTTGCACGGCGAACGCGACGCCGCTCTGGAGAGAGCGCGCAAGGCGGCCAGCGCCAGGGTAAGCGACGCCAAGGCCACGGTGGAAGGCGAGGTTGCTGCGGCCAGGAACTCGATCGCAGCTTCCGCCGGGGACTTGGCCCGTTTGGCTGTCCGCGTGGTGCTGCCGCAGGCCGCCGGGGGTTCGCGGTGAGAGCTTCGATAGCGCGCGCAAAGCGGCGGTTTTTCAC
>JASHOC010000359.1 GCA_030041305.1 Acidobacteriaceae bacterium | reverse complement strand
GTGCTGGAATGTTATCGCCTGCGCTGGCAGGCCGAGTTGATTTTCAAACGCCTCAAATCGATTGCGCAGTTGGGGCATCTGCCCAAACACCACGATCAAAGCAGCCGCGCCTGGCTCTACGGCAAACTGCTCATCGCTCTGCTTACCCAGAAGCTGGCGCGGTTGGGAAATACCCTTTCCCCCTGGGGTTATCTGCTCCGGGAAGAAGCGAACACCCAGCCGCTGGCGTGAATTCCAATTCGCCTTCCAGCAAATCACTTCCGCCCTATAGCGGTTCTCCAATTGGTGTAGAGCAGAACCTCGAACGTTGAGTGGCGTTTTTACCAAGAAAACGCCACCTGGCACGCCCCTCAAAACTCCACGGGAATTGGAGAACCGCCGTAGCTCCCCATCTGCCTCTCCACACCGTGCTCCACCGATGGAACCACATCGCATTCGCTCTCGCTGAACCCAACCGCAAACGAAGGCCCCAACTCGAACGCTTATCTTAGCGCTTATGGGGCGTAGGGGCCGCACAAAACACAGAGCGCTACAGCAGTCTCGGAGCCGCTGGCGGATCTCCCTAACGCCCCAGAAACACCCGGTACTGCTGTTCAAGCACCCCGGAAGCCCGCGCCAGCCCCAGCTTTGATGTGTTGTACTGGTAAACGCTCTCCACCAGGTTATCCTGCGCGGCGATCAGCGCAGCCTGTGCGGTGACGAGCGGCAGGTTGTCGTCCACACCCGCATTCACCCGGTCCGTCTCGTCGCCGAGTGCGCGGGTGGCCAGGGCCACGTTCGAGCGCGCCACATCCACCAGCTGGGCCGCCGCCGCCACATCCAAAAGCGCCGAGCGCACCTGCTCGTCGATCTGCTGGCGCAGGCTGTCGAGTTGCGCGTTCACGGCGTTCATCTGGGCCAAAGAGGCGTCTTCGTCGCCGCGCAGACTCGCCTCGCGGAAAATGGGCACGCTCAGCGTGCCCATGGCCAGCAAGTTGCCGCGCGTGCCGGCCCCGTTCACCGTGCTCGTCTGGTAGTAGCCCTCAAACTTCAGGCTCGGCCAGCGCTGGCTGCGGTACGCTGCATGAATGGCCTTGAACTCGACCGCCTGGTTCTGCAGGTTCTGATAGTCCTGGCGGTCCTGGTACGCGATGGTCAGCACCTCGGCCGGCGTCTCCAGCGCCAGCTCGTTATAGGGCGCCGTATCGGTGAGCGAAATCTTCTGCCCCGGGCCAACCCCGATTTCGCGCTTCAGCAGAATCTGGTCCTTTTCGAGCGCGTTTTGCGCCGCGATCAGCGCCTGCTCCTGCGCCTGCAACTCCACCTGCGCCCGCAACTCGTCGATGCCGGCCACCGTTCCGGCCTCATGCTCGGCATGCGTGTGGTCATAGAGCGTCTGCGCCTCGGCCACCTGCGCCTTGGAGTCGTCCACCTCGCTCGCGTCGACAATGCAGCGCAGATACTGGTCGGCCACGTTTTGCACCACCTGGCCCCGCGCCGTCATCTTGGCAAAATAGGCCGAGCGATCCGCGGCCCCCGCAGCCTTCCACCCCGCGATCACGGGGCCTGAAAACAGCGTCTCCGTGAAGTGAAGGGTCCCGTCGGTCAAATAGTCCTTGGTGATGATCGAAAACCCCGGCGGCAGCTTCCCACCGGGAAACAGCGGCGCGAACTTGCTGAGAAGTGAAGAGCTGAAACCCAGCGCCGCCAGATTATACTCGTAATACCCGGTGTCGCCCGTCAGCGTGATTGTGGGCAAAAACTGCTGCAGCGCCTCGTCGCGTTCGCCGTGTAGAATCTGTTCGTTATCTTCGGCTTCTTTGAGACCCAGATTGTTCTCGAGCCCCCGCCGTACGGCGTCATCGAGCGAAAGCTGAAGCGTCTGATCGCTCACCGGCTGCGCAGTCACGCTACCGAAGTAGGGATCGGCGGCCGAGGAGGGATTCTGTGCAACAACCCCCGTCCCGCTCATCGACAGGAGCGCAAAAAAAAGCATGCTCACCCCCACCGCGGCTCGCCGGCGGGCAACATGGAACCGTTGTTTCACGTTCATCATTTTCTCAGATGAACCCGGCGCGACGAGGATGCACAGATCCGAGCACGGCGTTCCGTTTTTCCGCATCCAACCGTGCAGGCGTCGCAGTCCAAGAAGAGTAACGCGGCGGTTTGGCCACATTCCGGGCCTTCCTCAATCTGCTCGATCTCATTGAGACGGATCTTCTGGAGTTGGCGGCTCTGCGCGGCCGCTGAGGACTTCCATGACAGGCGTTTTCATCGAGCGCATCGCAACCGCGGTTCCGGAGCACGATATCCACGAGCCGTTTGTGCGGTTCGCCGCAGACATGCTTTGCGATCCGCGGGCGCGGGCGATTTTTCAGCGCCTGGTGGCGAAATCGGATATCCGGCGCCGTTTCTCCTGCCTGCAAGCGGAAGAATCGCGCTGCGGCGGCCCCACCGACGCATTTTCCTTCTACGCGAGCGGGAATTTCCCGTCCACCGCCCGCCGCATGGAAGTCTTCGAGCGCTGCGCTCCGCCTCTCGTATACAAAGCTCTGGATCGCCTGGCGCTGACCGCAGCCGAGCGCAGCCGGATTGGTCACATCATCGTAAGCTGCTGCACAGGCTTTTATGCACCTGGACTCGATTTGGAGATCTCCGATTATCTCGGATTGCCGCATGCTACCGAGCGGACGATTGTCGGATTCATGGGCTGCTACGCCGCCATCAACGCACTCAAGGTCGCGCGCCATTTCGTCCGCTCCGAGCCCGATGCGAAGGCGTTGGTCGTGAATCTTGAACTGTGTACTCTGCATTTCCACGAGACACAGGACATGGGCGAAGTGTTGGCCTTCCTCCTCTTTGCCGATGGCTGTGCGGCGAGCCTCGTAGGCGCCACGCCTGCCGGATTCGCCATCGACGGCTTTGACGCCCTGCGCCTTGAGAACTCCAGTGATCTCATCACCTGGCGCATCGGCGATATGGGCTTCGACATGTTCCTTTCTACGCATGTGCCAGGTCAGATCGCCAAAGCCATGCGGGAGAACTCCGCCGCGATCACGAGTAACCGGCCCATGGAGCTTTGGGCCGTACACCCCGGCGGCCGCGCCATCCTCGACGCGGTCGAAGATGGGCTTGCGCTGGCGCCCGAAGCCCTGCGCGCTTCGCGTTGCGTATTGTCTTCCTTCGGCAACATGTCCTCGGCCACGGTGATGTTTGTGCTCCAGCGCCTCATGCGGGAGGCCGCCACCGGCCAGCACGGCTGCGCCATCTCGTTCGGGCCGGGAGTGACTACGGAGATCATGCGCTTCCATGTCGCCTGAGCTTGATTTTGCCCACCGCGCACAACTCGACGAATGGATGGACGAGCCCTGCAGCGACGCCGAACTGCGGGCATGCCTGCGCGATCTGATGAAAGTGAATCGCACCGTGTTGGGGTATCGACCGACCCTTCGTTGGCTGGCCCAGTTTGCCGGGCCCACACCATCGCCACTGCACATCGTGGACGTTGGCTGCGGAGGCGGAGACATGCTGCGCCGCATTGAAGTCTGGGCGCGCCGCAAGCATATGGCGGTCCGGCTGACCGGCGTCGACCGGAACCCTCAGGTCATCGAAGCGGCGCGGGCCTTCGGCGGCGCAACCAGCGCTATCGAGTGGATCGCGTGCGAAGCCGATGCGTACCGGCCGTCATCGCGGATCGATCTGGTCATCAGCTCGCTTGTCACGCATCATCTTTCCGACGCGGAAATCGTCAGGTTCCTTGCATGGATGGAGGAATACCCGACGCGCGGCTGGTTCATCAACGATTTGCGCCGGGGAGCAATGACTTACTATTTCTTTACGCTGCTCGCATGGGCGATGCGCTGGCACCCCTTTGTGCGCCACGACGGTCCGGTATCAATCCGCCGCAGCTTCACTCCTGACGATTGGAGCCGGTACCTGGGCGAAGCTGGTTTGCCAGGGGACGCCGTGAGGATATTTGACGCATGGCCGGGAAGGCTTTGCGTGGCGCGTGTGAAGTGATGCCGTCTGTCAGCTCGCACTTTCGAACCGATGCGCTCGTCATCGGCGGGGGACCTGCTGGCGCCGCCCTGGCAATCCACCTGGCGCGGCGTGGCCGCTCCGTGGAAGTTGTGGAGAAGAGCACAACCGCGCATCACAAAGTTTGTGGTGAGTTTCTGAGCCGCGAAGCAATCGCTTATCTCGACGAACTGGGCCTCAACATCCGTGCGCAAGGCGCAGTCGCCGTTCACGGGGTGCGGCTGGCCGCGCGCAACCTGATCGCGGAGTGCGAACTCCCCTTTCCCGCCCTCTCGCTCACGCGACGCGCCCTTGACGAGGCCCTCCTTACGTTGGCCGCGCGCGCAGGCGCAATGGTGCTGCGCGGCCGGCGTGTCCAATCGCTCCAGGCAGCGGCGCCGGGCTGGGTGGCGTCACTCGCCGATGGCGGAACCCGATGCGCGCCGGCGGCCTTTCTCGCCACGGGAAAGTACGACCTCGCCGGCCATCGAAGGCCTTCCGGCAGACAAAATGATCTCATCGCCCTCAAAATGTATTTTCGTGTGACTCCTCAGCAGGAGTGCTCGCTTCGCGGGTGGGTCGAGTTGATTTTTTTTCGCGGCGGATATGCCGGCTTGCAGCTTGCAGAAAATGGCGAAGTGAACCTTTGTCTTCTGGTGCGGCGCAAGACCTTCAAAAGCTGCCGCAATCAATGGCGTCTCCTGCTCGAGCATCTTCTTGGCGCCTCCGATCATCTAGCTCGGCGCCTCGAAGGCGCACAGCCTCTACTGCCCAAGCCTCTGGCGCTCTCGTCCATTCCCTATGGTTTACTCATTGCGCGTCCCCAATCCGGACTCTGGCGGCTAGGTGACCAGGCTGCTGTGATTCCATCCTTTTCGGGCGACGGCATTTCGATCGCGCTCCACAGCGCCCACGTTGCCGCGGAAATTTACGCGAATGGCGGCGCCGAAATGCAACTCACCGGTCGCCTCAACGCGGAGCTCAAATCGCCAGTCCATCTCGCTGCCGCCGTTTCCCGCCTATTGGTCGCCGCTCCGGGCCTGGCGCAGATGGCCCGACTGTGGCCGCCGTTGTTGCGCCTGCTCGCCGCGGGGACCCGCATTCCACCTGCTGCCTTGCTTAAGGAACTGCGGGGCCTCCTGTAGCACCTTTCCCTCACCAGCCTCCCTGGTTGCCGCCGAAGAACTGGATGGATTTCTCGACAGACCGAGCCCGGAGATTATTCAAGAATCAAAGGGCAGAACATAACGGAATTCGCCCGTGAATTAAACCGCAGAAAGAGGGATCGACAATCAAAGTCCCCTTGCGGCAAAGACGGCTTCAGTTCGAGCCGGTTTTGGGAGATGGAGCGGGAGACCGTGATCGAACCGGCGACATTCAGCTTGGGGAAACTACCCTCGATTGAAAACACGGAACATAGCGATTCCCGGCATCTTCTGCAGGCAACGGAAATTACGGGAAAATCGCAATCCGATTTCTCCACGGCAAGAATGGACTACAAATGGAGTACACGAGCCTCACTCTCTTGGGTGGCTTAGGGCTCGCGCGCTCAAACATTTTAGAGTGAAAATGGCTGAAATAGGCTACTATTACGACCAAAGACCATTTCCGCGCCCCCAAGTGGGGACTCCAGATACAGCCCAAAGACATACCGGAATCTACCCCCAAAAGCGGCCATCCTCTTTATACCCGTTGTGTGCCGAGGGATCATGAGCGGCTATTTTTGAAGATGGCGACTGAGCGCCAGATGGTTGACCGGCACTTCCGGCCGGACAGCAACAAAGCACCCTAACCCGGCGTAGCCGGAACCAAAACCTGGCATTTCCCCGAAAGTTGGAGCCTTTGAAAAAATGCCGAAATCCCGCATGAATACTGACCGAAACGTACATCGCCAGAAATATTCTGCGCAAAATGTGCAGGATTCAAATGGATAGGTACTACTGTACTTGAAAATTCAAAGTCGCGGAATCCCTGGTTTTCATTGACTCGTCTTTAACGTTGATGGTGAGGCTGTGCGCTCCTGGGCTCATTTGAAGGCTCAGCGCATTGACGGAGGGGGAATCGCGTTGATCGACGATCTTTACGCCTTGGTCCCAGATCTGAATGCGCGCCACCGTGAACGGCTCATTGGTGGTGATATTCAAGGTCACAGGACTCGAAACCTCCGAGCCTTCGGTTGGTGACGTAACTGAGATGCTCGGCCCTGAAGCCGGCGCCGGCGCCCCATCGCCGGGAGGCGCCGCGTTGTCTGCAGGAGGTGTTTCATTCACGGGAGCGGGGCTGACCTCGGAAACTTGGGCAGGCGCGAGGCCGGCTGGAAGCTGTCCCGGCGTTGACACGCCGCCGATGGTCAACTGGACCGAAGCCGAGATGCGATTGAGGATGTGGGATTTTCCAACCATCTGCACGAAGACCTTGTATGCGCCCGGGGCAAGGCCCAATGTCGCAACGTCGAACGGCGCGCCGCCCACCGCAACTGACCCTGCATCCATCAGGTGTTCGCCATCGACTGAGAGGTAGACCTCGTAGTGATCGACGGTCTCTTCAGAGCCGTGGCCGGTGAAGGACGGGACCGGCTTGACGATCGTGCCTGAGACACTGGCGCTCACCATGCCGCAATTGTCGATTCCGGTTTCCACCTCGGTGCCTTCTTCGTAGTCGTTCCAGGTGGCGACCTGCAACAGTGGAAGGTTCGATGGCTCTCGCGACAGGTACTTGGCCACGGCTGAAAGCGACCGGACGAAGGTAAGGCCGCAGGCTTGGTCCACTTTGCGTCCCTGTCCCCAGGCGGCGAGCCGATCGTCGAATCCTTTGAAGAACGACCCGGAAAAGAGGCGTCCCGGGTTACCGGCGACCTGGGAGTAGAAGGAGTCGAGTTTGCCGAGTTCTTCGCCGCTTGAAACTTCGGCGTTGTGGGGAAGGCTGCCGAACCAGAAGAAGCCTCCCACGCTGCCTGAGGCGTGGCTTGGACCATCAAGAATGAAGATTGGATTTCCGGCCGCCTGCTCCTCGGCGCTCGCCCAGTCGATGTCGCCGTTGTCAAAGATGTAGACCACGGGGCGGCCGTTGATTCTCAGGTAATTCTGCAGCCTGAAAAAGTGACTCTGGGCGAAGGACATGTCGCTCATCAGCTTGCTGAACTGCTCGCCGGGCGAGTGAAGCTTGTTGAGATGATTTTCGCTGACCGAGAACAGGAAATAAGGGAACTTCGGCATCTCGCGAGCCATGGCAAGTGCACCCGCGGCATCGGCGCCGGCGGTGTTGGCCTCAGCCACCATCACGCCGTCATAGCCGCGCGAGATCATGTCCTGGATGGTGCGGTCGATCTGGACCGGATCCTCGGTCGAATATCGAACTCGGAGCGGGTCGCGCTTATCGTGCGAACCTTCGCAAGGGGATTCAGAGCACTTCCACCAGGGCATCCAGTGAGCGAGGACCTTACCGTTGAAGCCTGGCGGCAGGAGCTTTTTGAGCGAGACTTTGCTGACGTTTCCGGGCGCGGCGTCGCCATTGGGAAGAGCGCCAAACGAGCTGGAGGCACTGGTATTGTTGCTCGTCAGTTGAGTCAATGTGGCCGCATGCTGTGCCATTGACGGATTTGCAGCAAAAGACATCGGGAGGAAAAGCAGGGGCGGCAGGCATTTGGCGAATGTACTCATGGTTTCCACCATCTTTATGCTCTGAGATGCAATGCCAGGCCGGTCGGGCGGGTTGGAGCCTGGTGGCGCCGCACGTTTCAGAATCCGCATAAGGATAGCCTACGGCGGCATGATCAGGCTCGCAACGGTGGTGGATAACAACGCTCCGACCCAAACCCCGCTGTTTTGCCCACAAACTCCGCATCGCGCACTCTCATCCCTTACAAAGCGACGCACACCTGCGCTGCGTACAAGATGGGGTTTAGATGATGCTCACAAAGGAGGATAGGTATCCGGCAACGGGGATAGGATGTGTCATCCTGGGCCCTGCCATGAGCGCGGGATTCATGACACAGAGCCGACTTCAACTCAAGAAAGTGTCCAGTTTGGGATGCTTTTCCATCAGAGCGTTCCAGATGTTTCCGCCCGCATATCCCAGAGTGTTCCAATCTGGAATGGAAGACCCGTACGTTCCGCTTATTTACACAAGCAGCTTGACGTCACCGGTGCGGGCCCGCGCTTGACAGCGTCGCGTGGCGGCTCCGTATAATTGCGCCGTTCATCCCTCACGCCGGCGGGACGATGCCGGGCGCGACGGCCGGCTTGGAATTCGAAACATCGCGCAAGCGAATCCCACCCACGAGGTCAACTATGGATCACCAGCCAGGGGAGCAAACTGCCGCGGAACAGGCAGCGAAGATCGATCCCACACCTTCAAGTTGTCGCGCAGCCGAATCCAGCGCCGGCGGTGGGGCGAAGCCCATCGTGCTTTATTGCGATTTGGCGGTCGACCCGGCGCGGGAGCAGGAGATGCTCGATGTCTATCATCACCGTTTCAAACCGGTGGCGGAGAAGTTCGAAGGCTATGTCGATCTGAAGATCGTGAGAATACGGAAAGTCTTACAAGGCGGCCCGTCCCCGGCGCTCGGGATCAACTATCGATTCCAATTGACTTACCAGAGCGAAGAATTGCGGCAGCGCTGGGTTGCCTCAGACGTGCATGCCAAGTACTGGCCTATGATTGAGGAAACGCTCGCGGATAAGAACTATCTCGTCATTCTGACGGATGTCGTGTAAAAGTGGCTTTCACAAATCTAACCAGCTTATGGATGTGGTCCCGCTTACGGCATGTGAAACCGATGTGGATGAGACAAGCCGCGCAGTGATCGATATCCCCGTCGACAAATGGACGGGGCTGAATGCGCAGCCGGCTACGGAAGCGCTCGCTGTCGAGGAGCCGCTCGAGATCCAGATTCTGTATGGGCCGGAAAACGCTCGCGCGCGAAAATCCATCTCAGTGACCATGCGCACGCCCGGGCATGACGACGAACTCGCCGCGGGATTTCTCATGACCGAAGGCGTGATCCGCGACGCGGCGGACATTGAGAGAATCGTTTACGCGAACGAAGACCCTGCGCCGGGCGGATCGGAACAGGAGAGCCAGGACAATCTCGATTCCCAACCGCGAAGAAACACCGTGCTGGTGGAGTTAGCCCCAGGAGTCCAGGTGAGCCTCGCCAATCTGGAGCGGAACTTTTACACCACCTCGAGCTGCGGCGTCTGCGGAAAAGCATCGCTGCTGGCGTTGCGCGCTGTTTGTCCCCCGCGCAGGAAGAACACATTATCGATGGATGCGGAGGTTCTCTACAGTCTTCCCGCGCGCTTAAGGAAAATTCAAAACGTCTTCGACCGCACGGGCGGACTTCACGGAGCAGGCTTATTCGACGCCGGCGGGAGACTGCTGGCCATGCGCGAAGACGTCGGCCGCCACAACGCCGTCGACAAACTTGTGGGCGCGGAGTTTCTCGCCGATCGCACACCGCTCAGCGACCGGGTGCTCCTCTTATCCGGCAGAGCCAGCTTCGAGCTGCTCGAGAAAGCGGCCATGAGCGGAGTTTCCCTGGTGGGCGCCCTTGGGGCTCCCTCAAGTTTGGCGGTTACGGTGGCGCGGGAGTTTGAGGTGATTCTGGTGGGGTTTTTGCGCGACAGCCACATGAACGTGTATTACGGGACCGAGCACATCAGGCGGGGAAAAGCCGGCCAGGAGGGAGTTTGAGCGATGAAAATCCGGATGAAAGGGGACTCGGTGCGGTTGCGGGTGGGACGGGCGGAACTGGCGCGTTTTCTGGCCGATGGTCGCATTGAAGAAACGGTCCGCCTTGCCGCGGCGCCCGAAGCCGGCTTCACGTACGCCCTCGAGTTATCCGCGCCGGGAAGCGCAGCGGTGACGGTGCGCTATGCGCCATCGAACCTTGCCGTTGTGGTTACGCCGGAACAAGTGGGTGACTGGCGAAAGGAAGATCAGGTTGGCATCTATGCGCAGGTTGACATTGGCGCGAACCAGACGCTGGAAATCGCAATTGAGAAAGATTTTGCCTGCGTGCACGGCAACGAGAGCGAGAACGCCGATTCCTTCCCGAATCCCAGCCTGACAACCAACTGCCCGGTTGGGTAATCTCGTAGCTTGAGACGCATCCCGCCTCGCCCCGGTCATTCCCGGGCATCGGGTTGGTTCGAAAGCAAACTTGCGAACGACTTTCCCGGAGGGCGCCCCGTGATTGAACTTACGGTAGATCAACTGAGCTGCGGCGCGGAGGACGGTGAACTGCTGATCGAGGTGATCGGACGCGCCGGCAAGAAGACGCCGCGCATCTGCTATCACGCGCAGCTTGAACCGATTCAGACCTGCGACACGTGTATGGTCGAGGCCGACGGCCGGTTGGTGCGCGCCTGCGCCACGCGCGCTGCCGCAGGCATGCAGGTTTCCACCGATTCCTCCCGCGCTGCCGCCGCGCAAGCGGAGGCATTCGACCGCATTCTGAGCAATCACCTCCTCTATTGCACCGTCTGTGACAATAACAATGGCGACTGCGAAGTGCACAACACCACGAAAGAGTTGGGCGTCGAGCACCAGCGCATTCCCTTCCAGCCCAAGCCGTACGAGATCGACGAGACCAACCCGTTTTATCGTTACGACCCCAGCCAGTGCATTCTGTGTGGACGCTGCGTGGCCGCATGTCAGAACGTCGAGGTGAACGAAACGCTTTCCATCAACTGGGAGGATGCGCATCCTCGCGTGCTGTGGGACGGAGGCGTCCCCATCGGCGAATCGAGCTGCGTCTCCTGCGGGCATTGCGTCACGGTATGCCCGTGCAACGCGCTGATGGAGAAAACCATGCTTGGCCAGGCCGGATTTTTGACCAGCCTGCGCAGTTCCACGCTGGACGCCATGATTGAGGTGGTGAAGGGTGTAGAGCCGGAGACCGGTTATGGTCCCCTCCTCCAGGTCTCCGATATCGAGTCCAAGATGCGCGAGCACCGCGTGCGCAAAACTAAGACGGTGTGCACGTATTGCGGGGTGGGCTGCAGCTTCGATGTGTGGACGAAAGATCGCCACATTCTGAAAATCGCCCCGGAGCGGGGCCCCGCGAATGGCATTTCCACCTGCATCAAGGGAAAATTCGGCTGGGGCCACATCAATAGCCCGGACCGGCTCACCACGCCCTTGATTCGCGAAAACGGAAAATTCCGCGAAGCTTCCTGGGACGAGGCTCTGGCGCTGGTCGCGCGGCGGTTCTCCGCAATCAAGGCGCAATCGGGACCGGATGCGCTGGGTTTTATCTCTTCGTCCAAATGCACCAACGAAGAGAGCTTTCTGATGCAGAAATTCGCCCGGGCGGTTATCGGCACCAATAACGTCGATAACTGCTCGCGGTATTGCCAGTCGCCGGCAACCATGGGCCTGTTTCGCACCGTGGGCTATGGCGGCGATTCGGGTTCGATCGCCGACATCGCGCAGGCCGATCTGATGGTCATTGTGGGCAGCAACACCGCGGAGAGTCACCCTGTGATCGCCGCGCGCGTCAAGAGCGCGCAGAAGCGGAAAGGGGCAAAGCTGATCGTCTCCGATATTCGCGAGCACGAAATGGCGCGGCGCGCTGACATCTTTCTGCACCCCAAGCCGGGCGCCGATCTGGTTTGGTTGAATGCAGTCAGCCGTTATCTGCTCGATAATAACCTCGCCAATCGAGAGTTCCTGGACCAGTGGGTCCATGGGCTGGATGAATTTCGCAAGAGCCTGGAACCTTTCACCATGCAGGCGGCCTCCGAAATCACGGGGCTCTCCGTGGATACGCTTACGACGGTCGCAAACACCATCGCCCAAGCCAGGCGCATGTGCATTTTATGGGCCATGGGCGTTACCCAACACAGCCAGGGCTCCGATACTTCCACCGCGATTTCGAACCTGCTTTTGATCACCGGGAATTACATGCGGCCGGGAACGGGCGCCTATCCTTTGCGCGGACACAACAACGTGCAGGGCGCCAGCGACCACGGCTCCATGCCCAATAACTTCGCCGGTTATCAATCCGTGAATGATCCCGAAGTGCGAGCGCGCCATGAGGCCGCATGGAAGGTGAAGCTGCCCACGACCAAGGGTCTCGACAATCACATGATGGTCGACGCCATTCACCAGGGCAAGCTCAAGGCCATGTACGTGATCGGCGAGGAAATGAGCATCGTCGACTCAAACGCCAATTATGTGGATGGCGCGTTTTCCAAGCTCGACTTCATGGTGGTTCAGGACATTTTTTTCGGCAACACCTGTCGCTTCGCGGACGTGGTTCTGCCCGGCGCGCCCAGCCTGGAGAAAGATGGCTCCTTCACCAGCACGGAGCGCCGCATCCAGCGGCTGTATCAGGCGTTTGAGCCGCTCGGGGGCTGCCGGCCGGATTGGAAGATCATTCGCGATGTGGCCAACGCGCTGGGCGCGGAGTGGAAATACGAGCACCCCTCCGAGGTCATGGATGAGATCGCTTCGCTGACTCCGATGTTTGCCGGGGTGAGTTACATGCGGCTCGAAGGGTATAAGTCCCTGCAGTGGCCCGTGGCTGCGGACGGAACGGACCAGCCGCTGCTCTACACGCAGCAGTTCGCTCTTCCCGACGGGAAGGCGCGATTGCATCCCGTTTCCTGGACCGGCCCCGTGGAAAAACCTGACGCCGAGTACGACCTGCATTTGAACAACGGCCGGCTCCTGGAGCATTTCCACGAAGGCAACCTCACCTACCGCACCGAAGGAATCCGGCAGAAGACTCCCGGCGTCTTTGTCGAGGTGTCGCCCGAACTTGCCGAGCAGCGCGGGCTTCAGAATGGATCGTGGGTGCAACTGATTTCGCGCTACGGCCAGGTGCGCGTGCGGGCGCTCGTCACGGACCGAGTAAGCGGAAACGAACTGTACATGCCCATGAACTCCGTGGAGAGCGCCGTGAACCGCCTCACCGGAAGCCACACCGATCCGCCGACGCACACGCCTGCTTACAAGGAAACCGCCGTACGGCTCAAGGTGCTGGAGCCCGGCGAGAGCCCGCTGCCGCGCGCCAATTTCCGATTTGGCCACCCTACGCCGCAGCAAGGCGTGGAAGTGGAACGTAAATGGAAGCGGAGCGACTACCGGATGCCCGGTAACGGATTGGTGCAGATTCAACAGAAGTAAGAGGAATGGAGCATAGCCATGGCCCAACCGATTCCCTTGGAAGTCACACCTCGCGATGCGCGAGAGGAGTTGCGCACACGCCTGGAGCGCGCTCCGGAAGAGCACGCTGAAGCCATTCTGGCCGCGTACGAATTGCTCCAGGAGTTGCATCGTCAGGGACTGCTCGAAATGGCGCGGGGGGTGGTGAGCGCCCGGGACGAAATTCTGGGAACCATGGCTGCCGATGCCGGCAACCCGGAGGCGCTGCGGGCGATTCGCAATCTGCTCTTTTGGCGGCGCATCTTGAGCAGCATCGAGCCGGAGTGCTTCCAAGCCATCTTCGAGTCGATCCCGGAAGGAATCACGATGGCGACCGCGCCGCGAGCCAAGCCGGTGACGGTCTTTGGTTTGCTGCGGCGGCTCATGACCAAAGACAGCCTGCGCGCCATGGCCGCCGCCGTCGATTTTCTTGAGAGCTTCGGACGCCGCCTTCACTCCGGCGGGTGTACGCCGCCGCGCAACCCGGCTCCGTAGCACTGCCCTTTTCGTTACACTGGAGAGCGCTGCGGCCTCGCGAAAGCAGACTGTGTGCGCTGCGCCTTACTTAGAGCCTGTTATTAACTTTGCGCCCGTAAATCCAATGGAATCAGCATGAAATTTTTGAAGGTACAACAAGACAAATGGAAATCGTAGGCGCAGCCGGAATCGAGCATCCCCAGTATCCGCGTTTTGCTGGGATTTTCGGCATTTTGCTCGCTTGCGGCACCCTTCAAAGTTAATAACAGGCTCTGGAGAGGGTGCGTCTCGCGTAGCTTCAGGAGCACTCATGAGAAGATGGGATTTTGGAAAGGCGCTTTTGGGTGCGGCCGCAGGCGTCAGCCTGCCAGGCTCGCGCCTCGCGGGCGAAGAGGCTCGACCCGCGCGAGGAGCGGAGCGCCGTCGCCGCACAAACACCAAAATGCACGTGAGTGGCGACTATCACGTGGTCGAAGGCGCGGAGTTCATTTCCAAAGAGAACATCGACTATAACTTGCGCTGCGGCGTCTCGCACATCAATCCCGACCCGGTGTTGATTGCCGCCCGTAGCGGCCCTCCGAAGGCGGCGGCCA
>JASHOC010000358.1 GCA_030041305.1 Acidobacteriaceae bacterium | reverse complement strand
CCCGACCTATTGGCAGGACTCCAAGTATGGCGCGCCGCCGAGGTCATGTTTTGCGCTCTCGTGGATCCCGGGTTCGTCGTTGTTGGAGATGGTAGGCGCCGCGTATATCGATCCAAATGCGGCGCCCGCGGCGGCGCCCGCGGCAGGCGCGTAACTTTGAGCCGGTAAAGAATTGAAATTTGAAATTCTAAGGAGCAAACAATGAATCTCTATTTCGGTCGCCGTAACTTTCTTAGGTCCCTTGGTGCGGCCTTCGCGGGGCTGATGGGTGCGGACAAATTACACGGCCTGGCAGCTGCCCCTCCCGCCACTAGCCATGCAAGCGGTTTGAAGAGCTCAATGACTTCGCTTGGCCTTGCTCGCGTCGACGGTGCGCCAATTACGATCATTAAGAGCGGCTTCTGTTCCACCGGCAATCCCTGGGCGGAGCTGGGCGTAACGCCCATCGTCAATACCACCGGCACGGTCACCGTCATCGGCGGCTCGGTGATGAGGGCGGAAGTCATGGAGGCGATACGCATGGGCAACATGCACTTCTGCATGATCGACGAGCTGCTGGTTCAATCAGGCAAGTGGCTTGCCAACCTGGTCAAGGCGCCCGCAGGCTACACCGGCTTGGTGACGGAAGGCGACGCAGCCGGGTTGATGGTTGCCTATACCGGCATGATGACCGAGGACTATAACGAGCGGCTGGGAAACATCCCCGACCTGCGCGGCTTCCCCAGAACCGAAGTCATCATCCAGCAGGGGCATCGCGACAACTTCGATCATCAGATCCGCCAGACAGGAGCGAAGCTGGTGGTGGTAGAGACCAAGGAAGAGATGATCGCGGCCATCAACGAGCGCACAGTTGCCATGCACTACAACCATATCCAGTCCAACCGGGGACAGGTGAGCGCCGAGGAGATGATCGCGCTCGCCAAGGAGCACAACATCTACGTCCTCTGCGATGCCTCGGCTGACGTTCCACCGAAAGAGAGGCTGTGGGAGTTGCCGGCGCTTGGCTTCGATGTGGTCGTGTTCTCCGGCGGCAAAGACATCTGCGGACCGCAGGCGACGGGCTTCATGATTGGCAAGGAAAATCTAATGCATTGGGCCCTCCTCAACATGAGCCCGCAGGAAAACAGGATCGGCCGCCCATGCAAGGTTGCCAAGGAATCACTGTTCGGACTTCTGAAGGCTCTCGAGATCTTCGTCAACCAGGACTACAAGGACACGCTGAAAAAATACGATGAGCGGGCGGATACCATCACGAAAGCCCTAGCGCGGTTCGGCGTAACCATGACCAGGAACTACAACGAAGAGGCGCTCGGCAATGTTTCGCCGCACTATATCTGGACATTCGACCCCGACAAGATCAAACTGACCGGCCAGGATATTACAACGAAGCTGGGCGAGACCCAGCCTGTGGCGATCGGCAGTCCCCCGGGTCAGGGCATGGGTGCTGGCGGCTTGCGTGGACGCCCTGATCCCAACTGGACCGGTCCCAACGACTCCGCCGGTGGTGGCGGCGGACCTCGCCGGCCGGGTGCAGCAGGTGCAGCGGGCGGCGGCGCGGGCGGAGCAGGCGGTCGCGGTGGCCGCGGCGGCAGTCCAAACAGCTTTGGCTTCTCCACCTGGCTGTTGAAGAACGGCGAGGATAAGTACATCGCGAACCGGTTGGTGGAAATCTTTACTGAAGCGGCGATTCCAGGCGCTTTCCCCAAATCTCGATCCAAGGCTGCGTCAAAGAAGAGCAGTTAGCCCTGTTTCACGCCAAAGGACGGCGTGGTCTTTGGCCGTTCCGTCCTTCGATCGTCTGCGCGGAGTGCGCAGAGGACTGAGCACAAAACCCGAGTTCGCGGCGATCGCCTCTGCGTGGGCCGCGTTTGAGCACATGGCCGTGATGCAGCAGACGATCGAGCAGGGCGGTGAGGGCGGCGCTGTCGCCGAGCAGCTTGCCCCAGTCATCGACAGGACGATTGGAAGTCAGCAGCGTACTGGCTCGCTCGTAGCGGCGCATGATGATTTCGAGCAGTTCCTCGGCGGCCGTGACAGGTAGCTCGCGCATGCCGAGATGTCGATGATCAGCAGCGATGCGGTTGACAGCAGTTCGACGTGCTCTTTGCGCTTGCCGTCGAGCGTGGCGTCAGCCAGCTCTTCCAGCAGTACATGCGCTTCTCTCGATAAAGAACGCGGTATCCCTGTTGGATAACGGCATGTCCGATGGCTTGCGCGATGTGACTTTTCCCGCTGCCTGGTGGACCTACGGCGGTTCTCCAATTCCCGTGAAGTTTTGAGGGGCGTGCCGGGTGGCGTTTTCTTGGGAAAAACGCCACTCAACGTTCGAGGTTCTGCTCTACACCAATTGGAGAACCGCTATAAAAACAACGAGTCCTCGCGCTTTGCGACCCATGCCGCAGTAGCCAGATCGACGACCAGAGCGCGGTTCATCTTGGGATTAAATTGGAAATCGAAATTATCCAGGCGCTTGTCGTTGTCGCAGAACTGCGCCTGCATTTGCCGGCGCTCCAGCAGCCGCTTGCTGCGGCAGGCCAGTTCGTCGGAGACTAGTGTGGAGATCAGGTCGAGGGGAGCCATATTCTCGGCTTGCGCCTGCTGAAGGCGAGTTTCCATCGTGGCCACCATGCCGCCCAGCCGCAGCTGATGCAGGGCGCGATTGAGTTCGATCAGATTCATGTGGTTTTATCCTCGAAGTCGATGCGTTGTTGGATCAGGTCGCGATACTCGATTAGCTCGCGGATGAGTGGATCGATCTGGTGAAGTGTCATCTGCGCCGCCGGATGGCGCTCCAGGTAGCGCCGCCCGAAGCGATACTCGGCACGCGCAACTCCAGGGCCGCCGCGCAGGCGTCCTCGCAAGCCGCGACGCCGTACTTCTTCGCCAGGTTCAGCACCCGCTGGATGCGGCGGACGCTCTTTTCCGGTTTGCGTTCGTACATCGCGTCCGAGAGTGCGCCGATGTTCTGGCCGGCCTTGTGGGCACGAGCCAGCAGCGCCAGTGTTCCCACAGGCGTGCGCCGCGGCCGATCCTCGTCGCGGATGCGATGACCACCGCGCTTCTGGCTCAGATGCTCACGCAGCGGTTAGCCGGTGCGCGGATCGAGCAGGCGCACGT
>JASHOC010000357.1 GCA_030041305.1 Acidobacteriaceae bacterium | reverse complement strand
TGAAGCTCCATGGCTCGGGCTGGACGCCGCAAGCGGCCTGAGAAGCCGAAGCGAGGAATGATCCACGCCCCCGTGTCGCGGTAATGCCAGCAACCCTCGCCGATCGGATCGATATCCCTCCAACAGCGCCGCTGCCACTGAGTCCGCCGACCGCGCAAACCAAAATCAGAACCGTTATCCCCGACACACTCCTAGAGGCGGTAATAGGTGTAGGTGTAGCTCCAGCTTGCGGTTTGCCCCGGCGGGATGACCAGGCTGATATACGGTTCCACCGCGAGCACAGAGCGAATGGCCCAGAGACTCGCGTGCGCCAGAGGCCGGTCCGCCTCCACGTGAATGCCGATGCGGGCGTCGCGATTCTCCACGCGAAAGTCATAGTTGTTCGGGGTCGAGTCGAAGCCGCCGATCTGAACGTAAAATTCATCGCGGCCGGCGAGCGGACGGTTGTAAAGGAATTGGTTGCCCTCGACGCGGCAGAGATCCTGTTTGCCGGGCCTGAGAAAATGCGCCGCAAAGGGAAAAATGATTCTGAAATCCGGACCGGTGGTGCGCTGGTCGATGTTCACAAAATTGTGATCATAGAGTTCAGTTGCAATGGGCAGGCGGCCCAGATTTTTGAGGCTGTGCTGGATGACAAGAACTGGCTTCCCGGGGACGAGTTGGATGGTCTTGGTATAGAGATAGCTGTAGCCGGTGGAACCATCATCGAGGCGTTGTGAAAATTTGATAGAGCGGGAGTGGGTGTGAACCTGCCAGATGCCGTGATCGACAATCTCATAGACGCGGAAGTTATCGTATGGCTTGGCATCGGGACGGCGAAGCACGCCGATACCAATCTTGACAAAGTTCCCGCCTGGTTGGGCGGAGTTGAAGCCGAGAGCCCTGCCGTCGGCGCCGATGAACTCCTCGGCCGGGCCCGTGGCGGAGTTGGCAAGGCCGCTGACGATTTCAAGGTCAGGCTCCTTGTAGGTAAAGTCGTGGACGCCGGGATCGACGGCGGAGAACCAGGGATCGTAGAGATGATGGCCCGCGAAGGTGAGATCGCCGATGATGCCGGACCAGTCGAAGCGGGTGCCGCGATAGAAGCCATGATCGGCGTCAGGAAGATAGACCTTGAGCGCGAGCGAGCCGTTCGCGAGCTTGACAGAAGGCGGCCGCTGGGCCGGTGCGAATTGCGCAACGCCGAGCGTGGCGGCAATTGCACCCGAGAAGACAAGGCCACGTAACGCAGAGAGCTTTCTCATCATGAGTGCCTGGTTCCTGCTTTCGAATTATAAATTTCGATGCGGGCGCCTGCACCGCCGATCTGGCCTTATTCGGGTTTGCCGATGTAGTGTTCGATAGGTTCTAAGATACCTCCGAATTCACTCCGTTAATCAGCGCATGAATATATCCATATCCAAAGGCAAAGGCCTGCAGCTTTCCGGGATCGCCGAGGCTCGCCGGCATGTGATCCGGCAAAAACGCGCCTTCATATCCCGCATCACGGAAAATCCGCATGATCTTGAACAAATCGATCACTCCTTCGTCCGGATAGACTTCTTGAAAGTCGTTTAATTCGCCCTTGATGTTGCGCATGTGAACCTGCTTGATCTTGCCTCTCTCGGCCAAATACTGCACAAGCGGTGGCTCGGTCCTGTTCACATTGGTTGAGCCTTCTCCAATCACGCCGACGTCCAGTTGAAAGCCATTCCACGGACTGTCGACGATCTCTTCGTATTTCTTATATGCCGTGTAAATGGAAGGGGGAGTCGAAATTCCCGACGCCCTCATAGCCAAGTGGAAGTCCGGGCGGGTCGTAGAGATGGTTGGCCATCGCTACCCTGTATTCCTCGCAGACCGGAATCACACGCTTGAGGAACTTCTCGATGCGCTCCCAATACTCATCGTACGTGACATGCCCCGCCATTCCTTCCGGCAGGCTCTTCCAATCCCTCTCTAACTTGAAAGTGGTGTATACCGCGTCGCCGCGGCCCGGGGCCGTGCCGTTCCGCCGGATCGGGATCATGGTCCAATGTTGGCTGATGATGTGAACTTCCACTAGGGCGGTCTTGCGAATGTTTTCGCAGATCTGATCCAGTTTCTTGTCCTGATCCGAAGGGTCTTTGAGGACGATATAACCCGAATCCATGCGGAACGCTTCCATCCACATACCCACTTTGTCGCATTCATCCTTCATTCGCTGCAACAAATCCATATCGAAAGCTCCGCCCAGCGGTCCCTCTGCGGGAATAAAATCCTTCCCCCAACTCCTGCCGCGATGAGCCTCCTCGTCGGGGTTCAGGCTGATCGACTTCACGCCAAAACGCAGATTGTAGTCGAGATTCTGCAAGCCGGTGAGCGTAGGCCCCTGCATCCCATCGGAGTCAGCCCCACATGCATTTTGCTATTCTTTTTCGGTGTCAGGTGCTTTTGCGGTTGACCAAGAGCTTCACCTGATCCAGTTAGACTGCCAAGATCGGTGCCGATGGCGCCGCCGATAAGTGCTTTCCCGAACTCTCTTCGCTGCATAATTCCCTCTTTACGGTGAAAAGTTAGAAGAACAGCATGACAAAGCGAGCGCCGCGCGGACTTTCTAACAACTGTTACGCAGATCCAAACACCCATTCGAATTTCCGATAAAGATGAGCGCGCAAGCCATCATTCACCGGGTGCTAACCGCCGGAAGGGACAGGCCCGCCTTCCTAAAGCCTGTTATTAACTTTGGAGGGTGCTGCGAGCGAGCAAAATGCCGAAAATCCCAGCAAAACGCGGATACTGGGGATTCTCGGTTCCGGCTGCGCCTACGATTTCCATTTGTCTTGTTGTACCTTCAAAAATTCCATGCTGATTCCATTGGATTTACGGACGCAAAGTAAATAACAGGCTCTAGATATCTACGCTCTTTCCAGGGTCAACGGGCATCAATCCGTTTCGTGAGATGCGGTCACGAATTCTGCCTTCGGAATAAAGAGGAGACAGACCGGAGCCCCTATCTCCTCGATCTGGTTCGCGGGCGTCAGGCGCCCGGCGGTCAAGTCAATCTCAAAGAGAACAATGTTATTGGAATCTTGATTTGCAGCTAAGAGGTATCTGCCGGTTGGGTCGATCACGAAGTTGCGGGGAGTCTTTCCCTCAGTTGAGATATTTTGAATCGCGCTCAGTTTCCCCGTGCTTTTGTTGATCTGAAATTCAGTAATGGTGTCCTGGCCTCGATTGGAAGCATAAAGAAACCGTCCCGATTTGTCGATTTGTATCTCC
>JASHOC010000356.1 GCA_030041305.1 Acidobacteriaceae bacterium | reverse complement strand
ACCTTGCGCTCGTACAGATACGAGGTCATTCCGGCGGCAAAGCAGATCTTCGGCAGCGTACCGAAAATCAGCACCCTATCCCAGCAACTCAGAACTCCGGAAATCTGAGCCGCATACCGTTGCGTCAGAAGCTCGATGTCCACAGCCCATCATAGCTGTGGACCTCTTTGGTTCCGGCTACGCCGGGTTAGGTATTCGGCATAATCTTTCGCCGGCTCCAACCAATGAAACGCCGCCCGAAAATCCGCCTGCCAGTCGTCGTAGCTCGACGCCTCTTGGTCAGGCTGCTCCCCGGGAAGGTTGGGCGCCACGATGTCTGCGAGCCGTCTCTTCTTGTGGTACGCCACTTCGGCGATGGAGGTCTCGACGGCCTCGGCTGCGTACCACGCGCCGCGCGTCGCGTCGTTGAAGCGCGCCCCAAACGGGCCGGGATGCAGAAAAGAGCCGCGCACGATCTGCGCATTCGGAATACCGTAAACCAGCTCGAAAGGGCTGATGCCGCTCAGGCCCTCCAGTTCACCCCAGATGCGCTCATTGGTGGCCGCATCCAGACGCGCGGCGTCGCGTAGCATCTCCTCGCCTTCCGTCACCTCTTCCAGCACGGTCCCGCTCTCGCTGTAACGGGAAGGAATCAGCCGGTGCATCCCCGTGCGCCGGAACTCTCTTACCGGCGGAACCAACGATGCGGTCAACGCCCGCCCCGCCAGGCATCCAGCATGCGTCGGACCTCAGCCATGCCGGGCTGGCCATGGCGCAGCATGTAGTCGATAGGCGCCAGCCCAGCAAATAGCGGCCCGCGATTCCCCAGCGTAATCCAGCGATCCGCCCAGGGCTTGCCAAAATAGATGTTCAGCGACTTGTAGATCCCGATCACCAGCGAGATTCGGGTCAAAGTATCCTGACCGAGCTGCTTGCCTTTGGGCCGCGTCTTCCACGCGTGAAAGGTGGAAGAGGCCACGCCGCCCAGAAGCCCCCGCGCCTGCGCCTCGCTCAAATCCCATTTGCGCGCGATGTTGACGAAAACCTTGATGGCGCTCTCGCTCAGCTTGCGCCGCTCTTCGACGTCAGACAGGTCGGGAGCCTGATCGAAAGAGTACCCGGCGACTTGCGGAACGGCCAAAGCGGTAGCCATGCCTTTTTCTCGCTTTCGAGAATGATTATTCTCGATTTCGAAAGATAAATCAAGACGCAACGCGGGATGGGTGGTGGGTCAACTTAAAATTTGACCCGCGACGACGAGGCCAGAAATCAGCGTCAGCCGTTCCTCCGGTACAGCATGTCGCGGATCACCCGGCGACGCTCGGCGTTTACTTCCTGCTCGTTTTGGCGCTCTACGGCGTCTTTGCGCCGCGCACCCACGGGCTCGGCGTCTTCGGGGATGCTGCACCTCGGACAGCGATTCGCAAACCCCGGCTTATCCGGTTTCAGTTCAAATTCTTCGCCGCACACGACACATGTTTTGATGGGAAAAGCCATAACCTTCTATGGTAACCAATGGAGCTCGGGCCCACGTCCATAATCGAGAACCGCAATGCCCAACGCCCGTATCCAAACTTCGGGGCTTTTGAGTCACCTTGCGGCCAAGGAGGAAGTCCATGAATAAAATCGCGCTTTTGGGAGCGGCGGGCGCGGTTGGCGCAAGCGTTGCAGACGCCTTGCGCACGGAGGGCGCACCCTACCGCGTGGTAGGCCGATCGGAAGCCACTCTCCGCCGCCATTTCGGCAACGACCCGCTCGCCGAAATCAAGACTTGGGATCCCAGCGACGACCTCTCCGTCCGGCAGGCGCTGGCGGGCGTCGAGTCTGCCGTCTATCTCGTCGGGATCAACTATTGGCAGTTCGAGCTTCATCCTATCCTGATGCGCAAGGCGATCAACGGAGCTGTGGCTGCCGGCGTGCGGCGCATGTTGCTGATCGGGACGGTATACCCGTATGGCCGCCCGCAAACCGCCGCGGTCGCCGAGGATCATCCGCGCTATCCGCACACATTCAAAGGCCTCATGCGCAAGGAGCAGGAAGACATTCTCTTCGCTACCCACCGAGCGGGAAAACTGGAAGCATGTGAATTGCGTCTACCCGATTTTTACGGGCCTGGCGTGGAAAAGAGCTTTCTTTGGAACGCGTTTGTAGCGGCGAAGACCGGCAAGCGTGCTCAATTGGTGGGACCCATTGACACGCCTCACCAGTTTGTCTTCGTGCCCGACGTTGGACCGATCGTCTCTCGTCTGCTCCAAACCGCAGCCGCCTGGGGACATGCGTGGAACTTCGCCGGCAGCGGCAGGGCCACGCAGCGAGAGATCGTCACCAAAATCTTCGCGGTTGCTGGCCGGCCGCCGCGGACTCTCGTTGCAGGCAAAACCACCCTGCGCCTCATGGGCCTCTTCAATCCCCTGATGCGCGAGATGGTGGAGATGCATTACCTGCTGACCGATCCCGTGCTGATGGACGACAGTCGTCTCGAAAAGCTCCTGGGAGGCTTGAAGCGCACTTCCTACGACGAGGGAATTCGGCTCACAGTGGAGGCTTTCGAGACCAAGACCGACTGATCGGAAGGGAACATCTCCGAGTGCTAAAATCAATCAGTGCCGGGTCCTACGCGACGTAATCCCGCCAACCCCGCCAGGTCCGGAAGGAAGCAACGGTAACGGGCTAGTACGGGCGCAGTAGGTCACCCGGTACTTTTTTGGCTCTTTTCTATAACCCATATATTTCGAGCGGCGGGCCGGTATCCCCATCCGGAAAGCACGCCGCGAGGAGAAGTCCATTGAGCCTCACCGTTCGCCCGGTAGTGGGCCGCCGCGCCAAGATTTCGGCGCTCGGAACCTACGTTCCCCCTCAGGTTCTGACCAATCAAGACCTCGAAAAGATGGTGGAAACCAGCGACCAGTGGATCCTGGAGCGCACCGGAATCCGTGAGCGGCATGTGCTGGCCCCCGGACTCGGCGTCAGCGATATCTGCGTCGAAGCCGCCAAAAAATGCCTCGCCGCCCGCGGCATTGCGCCCAATCAAGTCGAAGTCATCATTGTCGGCACAGTCACGCCCGACATGATGTTTCCTTCCACGGCTTGCCTGGTCCAGAACAAGATCGGCGCTCACGGCGCTTGGGGGTTCGACGTATCCGGCGGCTGCTCCGGGTTCGTTTACGCTCTCGAAGCGGGTGTGAAAATGGTCGAAAGCGGCGCGCAGTCGCGGGTGCTGGTCTGCGGCGCGGACGCCAACACCCGCATGACCGATTACACCGATCGCACCACCTGCGTGCTCTTCGGCGACGGCGGCGGCGCGGTTCTGCTCGAGCCGGCCGCGGAGGGCGAGATCGGCTTCATCGATTACGTCAATGAAATCGACGGTTCGGGCGGCGTAAGCCTCAATTTGCCCGCCGGGGGCAGCCTCAATCCTTCGACGCATGAAACCGTCGATAAAAAAATGCACTACATCCATCAGGACGGACCCGCGGTGTATAAATTCGCGGTCCGCAAAATGGCCGAAGCCACTGAGAAAATCCTGGAGCGCAACTGCATCTCCGGCGAGGAGCTGGGCTGTTTCATTCCCCACCAGGCGAACAAGCGCATCATCACTTCGACCGCCGATCGCCTCGGCCTGCCGCCGGACCGCGTCATCATCAACATCGATAAGTACGGTAACACCTCGGCTGGAACCATTCCCCTCGCCATGGAAACGGCCATCGAAGAGGGTAAGTTGAAAAAAGGCGACTTGGTGCTGCTCGCCGCCGTGGGCGCGGGCTTCACCGTGGGCACAGTGCTGCTGCGTTGGGAAATCTGATAGCCAGCACTTGACTTCTGGCTGAATCCTCGGACGCTCGAAGCCGTCGCTTATCAACGCCCTTGGCGCCCTCCGCTGGCAAGTTCTCGACGAGGGGATATTTGGCTCGAGATGCGAATGCTGACCGTGGGCGCCGGAGGCTGAGAAGCGGGGGGCTGGAAGCTGGAAGCTCATTCGGCATATACTGTGCTCCACCGGACCGTTGATGCTTCCCCCTCTTCGGGAGCGGCTCTGGGGGCCTGCGGAGGATCACCATGGAAGTGGAGTTCACCGCTAGACAGGTGAAGATCTCAAGATCGTTGCGCGACTTGGCCGAGGAAGGCATGGCGCGGATCGGCCGGATTTTGGGCAGGACCGCTCGCGCCAGCATCACCTTCAGCGCCCAGCGTCATCTGCATATCGTGGAACTGACCATTCAGGCGCGGCTGCAGAACATCGCTGCCACCGGAAAATCTGACTCGCTCGATACGGCGCTCCGCCAGGCCATTGCCCACGCGGAACATCAGGCGCTTCGTCACCGGGATCGGAAGATCGTGATCAAACGCCTGCCCAAAGAAGAAAAAGTTCTTTCCGCTCCGCCGGTGGCGCGACCCAAGGCTCGCGCCGCACAACTTGAACCCGAAGCCGAGGAGGCCAAGCCGGCGCGCGCGGCGGCTAGGGCGCGCACCTCCATCGCCGTCCATTCATTTCCTGCCCGGGCCACTGTTGTCGAGCCTCATGTCGTCAAAAACGGTGACGCAGTGGCGCTCCGGCCCATGACTATCGAGGAGGCTGTCAAAGACGCGGAGTTCCGCGACCGCGACCTGTTGGTCTTTCGCACCGCCGCCGGTGAATTGTACGTGCTCCATCGTCGCCGTGACGGCGAAATGGAGCTTGTGGAAATCCCCTGAACGGCTCAGAGCGTTCATGAATTCTGGTGCAGCTCTAGCTTCAGGGGCGCCTTTTCCACCGGCGAGGACTGGCGCCCCGAGGCGCGAAGGAACGGCGGCGGTTTTGTCGGAAATCGCAACGCCGTCAGGACTTTGGTTGCATGCTATACCCCGGTTTAGGGATGGATGCAGAACTCCATCCCACCTAAGATTTTCTTAGTTGGGCTACTTCTGCTCGCAAGGCCGGCCGTGCCGGATGGGCCTCATGCGCAACGGGGAAGGGCGGCAGTTCGCAGCGAGACGATGAGCTTAAATCTTCCCGAAAACGCGGATTCCAGAGAGCAGCGGGATGCGCTCGACTTTCTCCCCGTTCTGGTTTTTCTTGAGCGTGACGGCAACATTGTGTTCGCCAACGCCGAGGCGCGTCAGATGTTGGGTTTTGCCGAGGCCGAGTGGGCGCCGCGGCCCATCGAAGATGTTCTTTGGGGACTGTTGCCGAGCACCGCGGAGCCGCAAAACCTGCTGACCGGCATGCGCCAATGCAGCCCGTTCCACGCCATCGTTCCCGCCAAAAACGGCCGTCTGTTGCCGGTCGAAGGCGCCTACCGGCTCCTCAAGTCGGACCGCCGCGAGGCCATCATTGTCGCTCATCCCGGCGGCCGGGAACGGGCGCCCCGCTCGCGGCTCATGGAAGATGTGCTCGCCAGCCTCCCTGAAGCAGTCGCCATCGAACATGGCAACCACGTCTTGTACACCAACCCAGCCTTCACTGAGATGTTCGGATACACCGCCGAACAGGCCGTCGGAGGAAGCCTGCGCGAACTGATCGTGCCCGAAACACGTCTCAACGAACACGTAACCCTGGCCAAAGCCGTCGACGAGCAGGGCCGCACCAGGGTCGAAACGGTGCGCATGAACAGCACCGGGGAGTTGGTGGATGTCAGCCTCCAGATGGCGCCCCTTCTGGTGGACACAGCCAGGATCGGCTACGTCTACACGTTTCGCGACATTCGCGAATACAAGGAGACCGAGGCCAAGCTGCAACACGACGCCATGCACGACGTGCTTACCGGCCTTCCCAACCGCGCCCTGTTTCTCGACCGCCTGGCGCTGGCTCTAAGCCGCAGGGTCCGCCGCCCTGACCACACCTGCGGCATCCTCTACCTCGATCTCGATCGCTTCAAAGAAGTGAACGACGAACTCGGTCACGCGGCTGGCGACTTGGTGCTGAAATCCGTTGCCGACCGCCTGCGCTCCGCGCTGCGCCCCCAGGACTCCGCCGCACGCCTCGGTGGCGATGAGTTCGCGGTCCTGGTTGAGAGCATTCTTGCCGCTGGCGATTTGGAAATCGTCGCCAAGCGGGTTCTGCATGAGGTGAGGCGCCCTTTCGAAGTCTTCGGCCACCTCGTCCAATCGGGCGCCAGCATCGGCGCCGCCATTGCCGGCTCCGCGCACACTTCCTGCGACCTGCTCATCCGCGACGCGGACTTCGCCATGTACCGAGCCAAGCAGGCGGGCGGCAGCCGCTGGGAATTCTTCGACAAGCATCTTGAGGTTTGCGTCAGCAGCCAGCAGGAACGCGAGCGCGAGCTGCGCACCGTGTTGGACAAGCGCCTTTTCCAATTCCGCTATGAACCGATCTACCATCTCGCCAGCGGTAAGCTAGTCGGCTTCGAGTCCCAACTCTACTGGCGGCGCGCCGACGCCGGCGTCGAAAGCTTCCGCGACTTGATGTCGGTGGCCGAGGAGACCGGCTTTTCCATTGCTCTCGGCCGCGAGGCGCTCGACACCGTTTGCCGCCAGTTATCCGCCTGGCGCAACAGCGCTCCGCACAGCGACCTCTTCGTCACCATCAATCTCACCGAACGTCAGTTCTACCACCCCGATCTGGCGGCCCAATTGAAGCGCGCGCTCACAGCCAGCGAGGCCGTTTCCGGACGGCTGGTGTTTGAAGTCCCTGAAACCGCGCTCAACAGCAATCCCGACGCCGCGGTTGCCATTCTCCAGCGCTTGGTGGACTGCGAAGCGCGGGTAGCCATCGACGATTTCGGATCCAATCTGGCGCCTCTCAATCACCTCACCCGGCTTCCGGTCGACATGGCGAAGCTCGACCGCAAGCTCACTGCATCCGCCGCCACAACACGCCAACAGGCGGTGCTGGAGTCTGTGGTCCGCCTCGGTCAAATCTTGGGCGTGCAAGTAGTGGCGCAAGGCGTTGACTCTCCTGAGCAACTCCAGGCTCTTCGCCGGCTTGGTTGCCCTTTCGGTCAGGGCGCGCTGCTTTCGCCTCCGCTTGATCCCGCGGTTGCGCTGAATCTGGCTGGGGTCGGCGATTGGACTCCTTCCCCCAAGTAGGCAGGGCAAACGCATCTTAATTCTCCACCCCGAGGAGGTGGAGCAGGTAGCTGTGGTCCCAGGCGGCCTGTAGGCGCTTGCCATGGATGCCGAGTTTGCAGGTTCGATCTTGCTTGAGCAAGTTGAGGGCGATGCGGTTGAGCAGGGAGAAGTTTTGCGCCGCATGGCCGACGCGTTTGCGGCTGTGGTCCTCGTT
>JASHOC010000355.1 GCA_030041305.1 Acidobacteriaceae bacterium | reverse complement strand
TTCGGCAGCATCGTCACGACGGTCAACCTGAACCTGTCCCCGATTACTCCGGTGGGTTCTGGAACCCCGCGTGAAATCCAGTTCGCGCTGCGCTTCGCATTCTAGCCTCACAGGGGAGAAAGATCACGGTTTCGCAGATGAGGCCGAAGCTTCCAGCGCCGCGAGCGCGCTGAAGCGCAGCCCAGCGGGACCCAGGCCATAACCGGCCGGCCTTAGTCATCGCCGGCAGCACCTGGTGGCGCACCCGCTCCAACATTACCTCATCGCTCCAGGGGGCATCGGCCACCATGTGATGCAACGACTGGCGCATGCGCCGCACATTCTCCGGGGCAAGACGCGCGGCCATGGGTTCGACCGACTTGCGTTCGCCAGGGCAGCAACAAAACCGATGCAATGCAACAATCAATTCCCGCTATCGCGCCGAAGGGGATGGATACTCTTCCGAGAAATCGCAGTCAAACTGCGGACATTCCCATGTCTCGATCTTCCGCGATCGATCCACGGCGGCAAGATAAAGGACGGCTCCACACCGGGGGCATGGCTGCGCGGAAGCGCGCGAATCGTCGAAGCCGGCTTGGATGAGATCCGTATAACCATCGAACTCGCGGAAAATTCGAGTGCAATCGCGCCGCTCACATGCATGGTAGGATCGGACTTCTTCCGAATCTTCCTCCCGCATCACGCGGCGCATGAACGTGTGGTGCAGATCGCATAACGGAGAGAATTGTTGTCTGGACGTCATGGACGCGGGTACCGTTCGTCACAGCGGTTCCCATCCAGGAAACCGGCCATCGGCGAGCATTTGGGCAGCGGCAGACAGGTTACGATCGCTTGACTCAGGTGAGATTCTTTCGGGCGCTGTTACGCTCGATATTCATGGTGCTGAAGGATCGGGGAAGGTCTTTTTCATCGTATTCGACGCCCGATGCGGCGAGTTCCAATGCAGCTTTCTCAAGAGGCGCTCTCTTCGCCAGCAGTTCCTTTTCCGCCTCTTCGCGGTCCGCAAGCGAGGCAAACTCCACGAACTTGTCGAGATAGGCAAGCTTGCGATCGTACAGATCAATCTCCTGATGAAGGTCTCGCAGGAAGTACCTATCCCGTCGGGGAGCAATTTTCGCCATGGAAGTCTCCTTCGATAAGCCGAACAGGGCGGCCTTGGCCGCCCTGTTCTAATTAGATGCGTGAATCTCAGGCGACCCGCACGTTCTCGGCCTGAAAGCCTTTGGGACCTTTTACAACCTCGAAGGTCACCGGCTGACCTTCCTGCAAGCTCTTGAAGCCATTACTCTGAATTGCCGAGAAATGCACGAAGACATCCTCGCCGTTGGGGCGGCTCAAAAAGCCGAATCCCTTCGCGCCGTTAAACCACTTCACTCTACCTTGTTCCATTGAACTTGTTCCTTTTAGATGGATGTACCGCCGAACTCAATTTGGAGTAGATTGCGAGTAAGGCAGGTAGCGGAACAAGCAAAAAGTCCAGATCGGATTCTTCGATCTCCTTCAGTGTACATCCCCCAGCGCTGCAATATCGCCATCGCGAATATTTATTGCTCGATGGGCCGAGCGCACTTTGCTGCCAATGCACCGAATCGGGCATTGGAGGCGGTTGTTTCGGTTGCGCCGGGCCCGCCTGCCATTCTTCCCTAAATCCCGATCTAATAACGGCTATATCGGCGCTCTCCCCGCCCGCTGCCGCTGCCTTTCCTGGCGCGGTAGCAGTCCTGGCAATAAACGGGCCGGTCGCCTCGCGGCGCAAACGGCACAGTGGCTTGCTTCCCGCATCCGGAACATGTGACTGTCGTGGATTGTGATTCACTCCTCCGGTAAAATCCGCCCTCTCCGCCCTGTTCGTTCTTCTTTGCCTGGCGGCAGGTCTTGCAGCGTTTCGGAGCCGAATAGCCACGTTCCTGGAAAAATGCCTGATCATCGCTTGAAAATGTGAATTCCTGCCCGCAGTCGCTGCAGGTTAGTTGCAAATCCCTGGTCATACATTCGATCCTTTGATGTTGGCTGTGTCGCGGAATTCAGAGTGGAATTGTTTGCGAGTGGAGCAGGAAGGCAGAACAGGCAAGAAGGCCAAGCCAGATTCGACGACCAGTCATAAGCATAGCACTTTTGCGCAGAGGGGTATTCAGCGGGACGGAAACCGTTACGCAGCGGGTTCTGGACAGGGTCAAGATTAGGAGAAGCGGCTTTATCGGCGTATGCTTGGCAAAGAGGCGATCGACAATCCAATCTTTTACGATCTTCGGCCCTCCGCGACATCCTCTGCACCATCCTGCCTGGAACGCTGTGAAATCGAGACTATGTCGCCGCTATGGGAAGGCGAGCGAGCCTGGCTTCTGCTCTAAAACGCTCTATACCGGGAAATGAGGCAAATCATGCGATCGCAACTGGTGTACGAAGCCGGACTGAAAATCGAGAACCGCTTTCTTCTAGCTACAACAGCGATGCAGGCGACGAAGAAGCTGCACATAAGCTCGACACGAACGGAAGACACTGTCAACAGAGTCTTCGCCGAAGTGGCAAATGGCACCCGCGTGCACGGAAACCTGCCGGAAGTCACACCGCCTCCGACCATCGACGAGCTGCTGATTACGCCCGCAGCCTGATCATCGCCGGCTCAACGGCAGGATGGCGACCGCCTCCATGACGCATCTGCTACGGGATCGCCGGCGCGCGTTCCGTTGTAGCTGTGCGTTGGAATATCTGCGCCGCGGCACATTTATCTGCGAATTGCGGCTGCGCCCACTGACGAATCAGGTCACTCGCCATTCAGTAAGCCATCAACGGACAATGGCGAGGCAGCCGCATCCTTACCCTTCCCCACCCCCGTGCCCCATCATGGTTACATTGGTCGACACGCTGGTAAGTGAGCGAGCGTGGCCGGCCTTTTTAACGCTGGGCCGCTCCGGCGCGGCCCATGATGGGCCATACGTCCACGATCTTGTCGTTCTGGGCCACATAGTAACGGTCGAAAGCGTTGGTGCTCTGGTCGAGGTTGGTGCAGTAAATCTCCAGCCGGTCGCCGAGCTTGGGGAACTTATCGCCGTCGTTCCACTTCAGCGCGCCGTACTCGGCGCCCTGGACGCCAACGGTCAGCCAGGGCATGTCCTTGACCTGGTCGGTGGCCTTGGCCAGGGCTTTGGCGCCGTAATCGGTGGTGATGATGTTGGGATGGTGCTCGCTATCTACGGTGGTCAGGATGGTCAACGCCGGTTTGAAGTCGTTGTAGCGCTTCATGTCGCCGTCCTGTCCGCCGACGATGAAGTATTCGGTGTCCATGAAGACATAGGAGCCGCATTCCAACTCGGACAATCCGGTTTCATGATCGATGTTGTAGGTGCCGGTCGAGCCGCCGGACATGATATTCACGGGCAAGCCGGCTTTCAGCGCCTGGTCTTTGGACTCGCGCACTCCGGCGAGCACCTCCATGGACTTCTGTTTCCGGTTTTCAAAGCCCTTGGTGTGGGCGGCGGCTCCGGAGTAGGCCATGAAGCCTTCAAATTGCATGTGCTTGGAGGAATCAATTTTTTTCGCCAGGTCAACGGCGGGCTGGCCACAGTCAATGCCCTGCCGGGCCATGCCGGCATACACCGACACCGCGATGCGGACTTTGGCTTTGTGGGCCTCTGCCGCCTCTTCCACCCAGTCCACCACCTGCGGATCGTCGGCCACAAACATAAAGGTGGGGTCCTTCTTGGAGAGCGCAATGGCCCGTTGGGTGTTGTTGATGCCGACAGGCTGCTTGGTCCAAAGAACGCCCTGGATGCCCGCGGCGGAGAAAAGTTCCGCCTCGGCGATGGTGGCGCAGGTGAGTCCGACGGCGCCGGCGGCCATCTGGTATTTGGCGACATCGACGCTTTTGTGGATTTTGACGTGGGGCCGCACGTGGATGCCGTTGGCTTTGGCGGTGTCGGCGACGTGTTGCACGTTGGCCTTGAACATATCCAGGTCGACCACGATGCAGGGGGTGGGCAGCATGTCCTTGGTCATGCCGCGGAAGTCGCCTTGGGCGATGCGCGACTCAAATTCCGTGATGGAGCAATCTGCGAGACAGTTCTTCGACATGGTGGTTGCATGGCCGCGTGAGATGGCGAAAAGGCCCACCGCTGCGCCAGTGGAGGCAGATAGGAATTCGCGACGCGTAGTCATCTGGAGGTCTCCTAGGGTGAGAGTTTTCAAGAATGCAAGCCAGAAATGAGGCCGGGTGGGGGGAAACTCATTCCCGGTTACAGGTCCGCCACGAGTGCACCCATCGTATGACGCGTGGCGCTGCTTGTCAACGGGCAAAGAGCGGAGTTCGTGCCGTCATCGGCGGACTGCCCGTCCTCAGAAACAAAGCGGTGGATGGATGCGGCGCCCCCGGCTGCGGCTCGGCAACGCCGGGCGACGCCGCGATTTCTGAAAATACGCTTAGGGAATTCTGCCCTTTTTGGTTTTGATCAGAAGCGCGTCCAGGGCGTAGTCGGCGATGTTGTCGGCGTTGTTGATGGCTCTGTCAGGGTGCAGGGTGGCAAGTTGACGGTCGCGAACGGGGTCATTGCAGACCTTGTCGTCGCTGAGCCGTTCGTCGGCGGCGTCCAGGATGGAATGGGCAAATTCATGGATGACGGTGCCCACGCGGGCATCCATTACGGTGGTGAAGCGGTTCGTGAAGTCGTCGCTCAAGTCCCAGAAGCCCTCGCCTAACCAGATGTTGGCCTGGTTATTGTTGCCCCGGTAGGCGTGGCCGAATTCGTCGTTGGCCGCATAATCGTCGTGCACGTTGACGGCTTGTTTGCAGACGATCTGCTCGAGCCGATCATAGTTGTCCTTCACGGTTTTTTCCCGGGCCGTATCGCGGGCGCCAAACCACATCTTGTAAAGGTCGTCAAAATCGTTCTTTTTCAAAAATCCACCGCTCTGGAAGGACTCGCGAGCGGCCTCGATTGCGGATTTCACAGTGGCGATGGTGTCGAACACAACTTTTCGATGGACCTTGGTATAGTCGTTGTCGTCGGTGAGGTAGGTGTTGGTTTGCACATCGTGCGTGACTCCCGGCTGGCTTGCGGCATGGGAACCTTCTTCGTTCCGGATATAGCGCCATAGGCGTTGCACGGGACCGAGGCCCTGCTGGTCCAGCCTGCGGTTTCGGGTAGTGTTGGTCTGACTCTGCTTGATGTTCTGCCAAGCATCGAAGGCGGCGCGGAGGTGCTGAATGGTGGCCGTGGGCGGGTTTTTTTGGTAGTTCTTCAGAGCCGTGTCAAGGTTCTTGAGGGCGGTGCTGCGAGGATAGCCGCGCTTTTTGGTGAGAGTTTTCCAGGTTTGAAAATTCATGGTCTTGGCCCTCCTTGGCGCAGGTGTGAAGAGGCATGAACCGCAACGGGGCGTAAGGCGAAATGCAACTACCCCATCCCGGAAAAGCTGCCGCGCCTGGTGATGATGCCAAGAAGCCTGTTAACGCCAGTGGTCGGACTGCCGAGGGCGATGTCTTGGCGAAGAACTCTCCGGTCGCTTTGGGCGACCATCACGATCGATTTGAAGTCGGCGTCGAGGGTTTTGTGCTTTTCGTCGCGGTTGTCGAGCGCGGGCGTTTCCTTCGGTTCTTGCCTGCGCCGGCTTCTTATCCTTTGTCCCTGCTCCCATACGGTCTCAGTGGGATTAACCTTTCCGATATATCCGCGGCAGCAGGTCCAGTAGACGTGCCAATCTGCTTCTTCCGGCGAAAGCATTTTAAGAAACGCAAGGATCGAGCTGAGGGGCAGGTTGGTTTTATCACGCGGGTAGAGAACATAGGGATCGGGGCTGCCATGCGGATCCTGCGCCACCCTCCTGAAGAAAGCGGTGATCTTCTCGTCGTGCTTGACGTTCATGTCGGCGCACAGGTAGTGCTGCGGAATGGAGGCGCGGGGAGGGTCCGAACCCTCTTCCTGCTGGAGTTGTCCACCCATGAAGGCGGTGCTGAGACCGACCGAGGTGTCGCCCAGGGGCGCGAGCCAATGCATGGTGATCTTGTCCGGGATTTGAATGGCGGGGGCTTGCCCGTCAACGCGGCCATGACCGATCAGGTACACCGTTTTGACGCTCATGTGGGTTCCTCCTTGTTTTCGCGGATCGGAGAATGGAAACCCGGGAGGTATTTTTCAGTTTTACGAAGGGAAGGGTTTTGGTTTCCGGCAAAACATCAGTTTTCGGGGCGGAGCAATGATAGCATTTCCGGGACGAGAAAAGGCTCATCCTTCGATGGGGGCAAGCGGGAAAGATTTTCAAAGCTGGGGGCCGCTCGAGATAGCTCGGCTATGAGCGGCTCATGAAGGGGGAATCAACATGTCGTCTCCCAACCTGGCTCTGGCTCTGGTTTCTGCCGGCATGCGGAAAGAGATGGTGCAGCCGGCCACTCTCAGCGGGGCGCACACGGCGCTGACGCTCAATGAGCTGCGTAATGGTTGCGGCGCACAATTCGAGGACTACGACATGAACGGAGAGCAAGGCGCGACGACGACGGTGATGCTCCCCACCATGACCGAGCGGAAGTTCAAGACCACCAACTTGATGCATTCCGAAATGGTTGCGATCAATTGGATGATCGACAAGGGTCACTGGACCGTCTCCGCAAACGGCCACGTGGTGTGGGCGGACGGGAAGGCGATTACCCGCGATCAATTTAAGACGGCCCAGCCGCATTGCGGCTTCTGCACGGTTTTTCTCATTGCGGCGGGTCTTCCCGTCACCAAACCGACGCGCGGCAATTTTCAGGTGGCTGCCCGTCTTGCCTACCAGTTGCCGGTCGAACTCGAGGTGAGCGCACCTCTTCTGGCGCGGATGGCCGGCGGCTACTCGGTGCTCAAGCACTTGCTCAATGGGCTATCGAGCGAAACCAGATGGGTATTGCGCGTAGGGGGTCAGTGTTACGACGAAAACGGACTGGCGCAAGTTCCGTTCGGAGTGACCATCGTCGACTGGTCCACGCTGGAGAATGAGCCCAAGCGAGACACCATTTATCAGCTCTGGAAGGTGGTGTACTGGCAGATTCTGGAGACCAATCGCGGAAAATGACGCGAACGGATCTTCGTGGGCGGCGCTCACGATCGAACGCCGCCCGCCGAGTTGAACGCTCAGGTTGTGGCCATTTCGTGCATGTGGTGCTGCAATTCTTCCATGGAGACGTCGCGCACGTGGGTGGAGAGATACCAATGGTGCCCGAAGGGGTCTTCGAGGCCCGCGGTGCGATCGCCATAGAACTGGTCGGCGAGCGGGCGAACGAGCTTTGCGCCCGCGTCGACGGCCTGGCGGGTTGTGGCGTCTACATCAGGCAAGTAGACATGGAGGGTGACGGGCGACCCGTGGTAATGATTCGGGCCGTAGGCGTTGACTTTGGGCTCCTCGTCGGCGAGCATGATTCGCGAGTCACCCAGTTGTATCTCGGCGTGAGAGATGCGGCCGTCGGGGCGCGGCATCCGCATCGCTTCTTTGGCGCCGAATGCGCGGGCGTAAAACGCGAGCGCGTCTTTGCATCGGCCGCCACCGATGATCAGGTAAGGCGTAACGGAGTGGTATCCGTCAGGAACAGGTTTGACTGTTTTAGCCATGGGGGACCTCCTGTGGTTTCCGCTTTCCTCGTCCTCAAGCAAAGCCTACTCCACTTCCGATGGGCAGGAAATCCCCGCGGCTGCAAAGCCGTTGTATGTTATGAAACCCCGCCCACAGGGGTCGATTGCGACGCCACCGCCGGTGCGACGCCGGCCTGGTCGGCCAGCTTGGCGGCCTTGTCGGTTGCCTCCCAGGTAAAGGACGGCTCAGTGCGGCCGAAGTGGCCGTAAGCCGCGGTCTGCTGGTAGATGGGCCGGCGCAGGTCCAGACTCTCGATGATGCCCTTGGGTGTAAGCGCAAAGTTCTTGCGGATGAGATCGGTGAGTTGGACGGCGCTGAGCTTCCCCGCGCCAAAGGTGTCAACGAGGACGCTGACCGGCTCGGCCACGCCGATGGCGTAAGCAAGCTGGACTTCAGCCCTTTCCGCCAAGCCGGCCGCTACGATGTTCTTGGCAATGTGGCGCGCCATGTAAGCGGCGGAGCGATCGACCTTGGTTGGATCTTTGCCCGAGAAGGCGCCACCGCCGTGGCGGCCCATGCCGCCGTAGCTGTCGACGATGATTTTGCGGCCGGTGAGACCGGTGTCACCCATAGGCCCGCCAATGACGAAGCGGCCGGTTGGGTTGATGTGGTATTTGGTGTGCTCGTCGAGCCACTTGGCGGGGAGAACTGCCTGAATGACGTGCTTGAGGATGTCGGCGTGGAGCTCGTCGTTGGTCACGCTCTCAGCGTGCTGCGTGGAGATGACCACGGCGTCGATGCGCGCTGGCTTGCCCTGCTCGTCGTATTCGACCGTAACCTGGCTTTTGCCGTCGGGGCGGAGATAGGAAAGCTTGCCTGTCTTGCGCACGCGGGTGAGCTGGCGAGTAAGCTTGTGGGCCAGCGAGATGGGAGCGGGCATCAGCTCGGGGGTCTCATTGGAGGCGTAGCCGAACATCATGCCCTGATCGCCGGCGCCGCCGGTGTCGACGCCCTGGGCGATGTCGCCGGACTGTTTGTTGATGGAAGAGATGACGGCGCAGGTATTGGCGTCGAAACCGTAAAGGGCGTTGTCGTATCCGATGGAGGCGACCACGCCGCGGACGAGGGTCTGAAAATCGACGTAAGCTTTGGTGGTGATTTCGCCGGCGATCACCACCAGGCCGGTGGCGGTGAGGGTTTCGGCGGCGACGCGGCTATAGGGATCCTGCTCCAGGCAGGCGTCGAGGATAGCGTCGGAAACCTGGTCGGCAATTTTGTCGGGATGGCCTTCAGTCACTGACTCGGAAGTAAATAAGAAGCGGTCGCTCAATGTTGAAACTCCTTCGCGTTGCGGGATGAAACTACCCGGGGGACGGATGCGCGGCCGGACCGCGTGTTGAAGAAACGTATGGCGGAGTTGTAGAACTCCGCCCGGCAAGAGCCGCTGCCTGCCGGCCCGGGTCCGATCGACCGTCGACGGCAGGGGCAAGCCTTTGGATATATCCCTCTCATGGTAAACGGGCCAGCCGCGCGGAGCAATGGTTCGCAGCGAACGGGAGGAAATGGCTCTCCAAAGGGGGCAATCGGGGCTTGATATGTGGGGCGTTTGGGACGTGGCGGGAGGGGTGTTTGGGCCGGGTTGGGCGACTGACGAGGCGGTCAGCTTTGTATTCGGGAAACCCAATGGGAAAGCATGGCGTGGACGGATGTCCAGCCCGCGTGGACGGTCGACGAGATGTGGCGCCAGGGCAATAGAGAAGGCCACCATCCGGCGCGGAAGCCGAAATAACGCACGGTGAAGAATGCCCCCGTCGCAACGACCACCGCCAGCAGGAGCGCGCCCACCCAGCGGACGCGCACCTCGACAGCTTCATGGTGGAGGATGCGGGCTTTACCAACATTGGAGGCAAAGGTAGTCCAACCGCGTTCGTCCTCGGTCATATCTCCCGAAGCCCTGGAGGCCTTGAGAAAGCGATCCGTCCAGTCGCGCTCATCGAGGCCGATGGCGCCGGCGTAGCCGCGTACGATCCCCTTGCTGAGGATGCCGCCGGGCAAAACACGGAATCGATTCTGCTCCAGCGCGATCAGATGCCGCTGACTGATCTTCGTAACCGCCGCAATTTGTTCAAGCGCAACGCCGCGGGCTAACCGCTCCATGCGCAGGTCTTCACCAAAATTACTCATCGGCGACCGAACTACGGTAATTCTCAAAAGTACCCAAAGGGATTGTACCCTTCACAGTAAACCCGAACCGCATTCCCGTCAAAACGATTTTAACTCTCGTTTCCCTTTTTGATTCAAGGGGCTGCCTCGCTTTCCCGTATCTGATTTTGTTACCCTGATGAGAGCGCCGAGGGCTTGACCCGCGAGGGCGACCCTCCGGCAAGGAAATGCCTGGGGGGACGGCGGCGACGAAGGTCAAAACAGCCTGTCCGGCGAGCCAGACGGGCGCGATGGGCAGGATGGGCGCCGCGCCGGAGGCGGAGGGAAATGAACAAGCTGATCTTCGCCAATCTGCTGCACCGCCCGCTGCGTTCGATCATCAGCATCATTGCCATCGCGATTGAAGTGATCATGATCCTGTCGATCGTGGCCATCTTTATGGGCATGGTCAACGATCAGCGCCAGCGCACCAACGGCATCGGCGCCGATTTGGTGATGCTGCCGTCGGGCGCCAGCCTGATCAGCGGGCTCAGCTCGGCCTCCATGCCGGTGAACGACGCCATCGCGCTGCGGCGGCTGCCTCATGTCACCATCGTCTCGCCCGCCATTCAACAAACCGTCACTTCGAGCACCTCGGTGTCGGTGATCTACGGCATCGATTTCCCCACGTTTAACGCCATGCGGCCCTTCACCTTCGTCGCCGGCGGGCCGTTCAAGAACCCCGACGACGCCATGGTCGATACTATTTGGGCCGACGGCCATCACGTGCGGGTGGGCAGTTCAATTGAGGTTCTGGGGCACACGTTTCACGTTTCCGGAATCGTCGAGCCGGGCAAAGGCGGGCGCGTCATGGCGCCTCTGACCACCTTGGGCGAGCTTATGGGCGCCGGAAACCGGGCGTCGGTCTTCTACATCAAGTGCGACACTCCATCGAACGAAAACCTGGTGACGCAGGAGATTCTGGCCACAGCGGGCCTCGAAAGAAACGAAGTGGTCACGCTCAACGATCTCCTCAGCCAGATGACGCCCGCCCACCTGCCCGGATTTAACATTGCCATTCGTGCGGTGACCGGGATCGCCGTGGTGGTTGGGTTCCTAGTGATTTTCCAGGCCATGTATACCGCGGTGCTGGAGCGCACGCGCGAGATCGGAATTTTGAAATCGATGGGCTCGTCGAAGGCGGACATTGTGAGCTTAGTGCTGCGCGAGTGCGGCGTGCTGGCCGTGATCGGTGTGCTGGCGGGCATCGCGGGCGCCTATGGCGTGCGCGCGCTAATGGCGTATCTCTTTCCGACGACGCCGTTCCAGATTACCGCCGGCTGGATTGCGCGTGGCGCGATCATTGCGTTTGTCGGTTCGCTGTGCGGGGCGGTGTATCCGGCGTGGATGGCGGCCCGCAAGGATCCGATTGACGCGCTGGCGTATGAGTAAATCAGGGAACAAGGGAACAAGGGAACAAGGGAACGAGGGAACAAAAGGAACGCTGCTTACATCAGAATTTGGAAAGGTCGAGGCCTCGCGGGGGACGCGAGGCCTCAGTTGATTTCAGGAATGGGTTAGTTGGCTGGCGGGGGCTCCTGTTTGGGTTTTTCCGGTGGCTTTTTTGCCGGAGGCTGGGTCTTGGCCGGTGGGGTCTTGGCTGGCGGAGCGGCATGGGCAGGCGCGGCCGGGTGGGCTGCGGGATGCGCGGACGCGGCGGGGTGCGCTTCAGTGTGCGGGGTGGTTTGGGCAGGAGTGGTCGGGTGTGCTGCCGGTCGAGGAGTTGAACTGGCAGGTTGGGTTGGACGCGCTTCGGGATGCGCGGCAGGTTGAGCAGGTGCGGCCGGGTGGGCGGCGGGGCTCGGAGCCGACCGGGCGGGAGTGGTTGGATGCGCCGCCGGTGCAGGGGCCGCATGAGCAGGCGCAGTCGGATGGGCTGCAGGCGCTGGAGCGGGATGAGCAGCCGAAGCGGGAGCGGCAGCCCGATTGGCCGGTGAGGCCGGATGCAGGTTGGGGACGACCGTGTGCGCCGCGGGACGAATCTCCGTTGCCGGCCGCGGCTTGGGCAGAGCCTGCGCTGTGATGTGCGCTGCGTTGGGGGCCGGGGTGGCGGCGCGGCGACCTTGCGGCGTCATGAGGACGGGGCGGGCCACCGGACGGGAGACATTGGCGCGCGGACCGACTACAGGATGCGCGGGAGGAGCCACGGGCGGCCGGGCAAGGGCGACAGGCGCGCGGACAAGCTGTTGCTGCTGCTGGGCATTGAGGTGCACGACTGCGGTGCTAACTCTGGCGCCAGAGGTCATGGCATTGGCGTTGACGGCGACGACGTTCTGGCGGTTCACGTAGTCGATGTTGTTGACCTGAATCTGGTTGACGGTGCGCACCGTGGTTGTGTTGTGGACGAACACGTTGTAATTGTTGACGATGGTGACATTGTGAATCACAGTGATGTTCACGTTGGTGACGTTAACCTGGCGGACGTAAGCGGGGGAGCAATGGTACCAGGGCACATAGGGCTCGCCTACCCCGAGCGGGAACCATGCCGCCACGCCCACACCGCCGATGTTGAAGCCGAAAGAGACGCCCGCGCCGCCGCCAACGAAGGCCACAAAGGCAGGCGCATAGACTGGCCGGACTCGCGGCGGTCCCGGCGCCCAGCCCCAGCGGCCCTGCCACCGTACCCAGCGCCCATAGTGGAACGGCGCATAGCCCCAGGGCTGATCATCGACCCAGGTGTAGCCCCAGGGGGCGACATACGCCCAATGACCCACCGTGTAGGGTTGCCAACCGCCAGGAGTGGAACGCGGAAACCAGAGCGGGCCGTAGTCGGGTGTGGAATTCCAGCCTCCGTAGTCATCGAGATCGTCGTAGCCGGGAATCTCGGTGCTGACATAGCGAGCGGATACGGAATTTTGGAGGTGACGGTCGCGATCCATGCTCCATTGATCGAGACCGTCGGGGCTCGGCATCTCGACCATTCCGACCTCAACGGAGTTGGTCCCGTAGAGTTGGACGGCCTCGCCCGAATCCACCTCCTGATTGACGCCGGGACCGGCAATCTGCGCGGTTCCCGCAAAAACCTCGACGACCGCGGCCTGTTGTTCGGAGTAAACGTTGACGCGGTAATCGCCGGGGCTGTTTATCATGACGGCTCCGCTGGGCGTGTCGACTTCAACAGCGCCGTTTGGATCGATGCTGAAGACGCGGACGCGGATGTAACCCTGGGCGAGGCCAATTTGCTCATACTGCTCGTTGAGGTTGGTGAGGGTGGCGTCTGTGTCTTCCCAGATGCGCACGTCGACGGCGCCGCTCTGGATGGCGGCGCGCCCCCCGGGGGCGGTGTAGATGCGATCGCCGCTGGTCATGGGATAGTTCATCGGGGCGGGACTCCAGTATTGGGAGCCCTGGGCTTCCACGGAGACGTTACCCTGCAGCCAGGCGATCCGCGCGGCGATTGCGGGGGGGTCGTTGTCCTGGGCAAACGCGGGTACAGCGGTGAGGGCGACAGCGGCCAGAATCGCCGCCGGGACAATGGGTAGGCTGATCCTCATACTGACTCTCCTCGTTGATCAAGGCAAGGGTCGGCAATGATGCATAGGGCTACAGCTCATCCAGGCGGATGAATTCCGATGGAACAAACTCCGAAGCTCTGCCGGAGGTTCCGTTCATACGATGCGGGAAAACGTGAAGGAAGCACTTGCGGCCGGCCCGAAGACCGTTGGCGGCGACGGGAAAGCTGAGCGCGTGAGTGAACCGACGCACCCGCATGGGAGAATGGAGAATTATGACCATGGAAACCGCAAGCTTGCAAGCTAAATCGCAAAGCATGGTGACTCTTGACGAGATTCGGGCGGCGGCGGCGCGCATTGCTTTGATTGCCGTGAAAACGCCGCTGGTGCGGGCGCCCTTTCGGGGGGTCGCGGGGCGCGGAACGGGACGAGAGATCTGGCTCAAAGCCGAAAGCCTGCAGCCGGTGGGCGCGTTCAAGGTGCGCGGGGCGGCGAACAAGATTCTGCAATTAACGCCGGCGCAGATTGCGCGCGGGGTGATCACCTATTCGAGCGGCAATCACGCGCAGGGCGTGGCCTATGTGGCGCGCGAGGTGGGCGCGAAGGCGGTGATCGTGATGCCTGCGAATGCGCCGGCCGTGAAGCGCGCGGCGACGCTGGCGCTGGGCGCGGAGATTGTGGACGTGGGTGTGGCGTCGAGCGAGCGGCTGGCCATGGCCGAGCAACTGGTGCGCGAGCACGGGTATGTGGTGGTTCCACCGTACGACGACGAGCAGATTATTGCCGGGCAGGCGACGTGCGGGCTGGAAATCGCCAAAGCGCTGCCGGATTTGGACTTGGTTGTCGCGCCGGTTTCAGGCGGCGGGCTGTTGAGTGGCGTGGCCGCGGCGGTCAAACAGCTTCAGCCGCGGGTGAAGGTATTCGGCATTGAGCCGGAGCTGGCGGGCGACACAGCGGAGAGCTTTCGCACGGGCCGAATCGTAACCTGGCCGGCGGAGTTGACCAGCCGGACAATTGCGGATGGATTGCGCACGCAAAGCGTGGGCGAGCGGAATTTTGCGCATATCCAGATGTTTGTCGACGGCATTGTAACCGTGAGCGAGGCCGAGATCCGCGCCGCGATGCGGGCCATTGTGACCACGACGCGGCTGGTTGCCGAGCCCAGCGGCGCGGTGGCCGCGGCCGGGCTGCTCTTCCATGAGCATGAATTGCCTGCTTATCGCAGAGCTGTCGCCGTGGTGAGCGGCGGGAATGTGGACCCGGCTCTGCTGGCCGAGGTGCTGACCGCGAAAGGCGAGTAAGGTTGGCGAACGAGTCCTCAACTACACTAAGTCTGTGACCGCGTGAATTTGTGCCTTCCACCCTTGCGGGAAAAGCAAATACGCCGCAAGGATGGGCGCCCCCGTTGGCACAAAAACAAGCAGTCAATGACCTAGTGCCTACCTTCTGCCGATGCGGGAACGGCTTGAATACTGGATAGTGGTGGCCGTGGCGCGCGCATTGGGACGCCTGCCGCGTGGGACGGCGCGCCTGCTTGCTGGTGGCATTGCGTTCGGGGTCTATTGCGCCTTCGGCCGATTGCGCCGCGTGGGAGTGCGCAACCTACAGCTTGCTTTTCCGGAGGCGCCTTCCCAAGCCAGAAAGAAGATTCTCAAAGGTGTGTATGCACATCTCGGCTGGCAGCTCGTCGAGTTTTGCCGGATGGCGCGGTACACGCCGGAGAACACCCGCAACTGGATGCGGACGGAGGGGCTGGAGCATTATGTGGCCGCGCGGGCGCGCGGCACAGGCGTCCTGGTGGTGACGGCGCACCTGGGTGCATGGGAGCTTTCGAGCTTTTATCACTCGCTGATGGGCCATCCGATGGGGATGGTGATTCGCAGGCTCGACAACCGGGGTCTGGACGCATTTGTCAACGCCATCCGCTGTTTGCACGGCAACTTCGTGTTGCACAAAGACGACTTTGGCCGCGGGTTGCTGACGGCGATGCGCGCAGGCCAGACCGTGGGCATTTTGATGGACACGAACATGACGCCGCCGCAGGGCGAGTTTGTCGAATTCTTCGGGCGCGCGGCCTGCACCGGCACGGGCCTCGCCCACATTGCGCGCAGGACCGGCGCGGCCGTGTTGCCCGGCTTTATGCTGTGGGAGCCTGCGGAGCGACGATATGTGCTGCACTTTGGGGCGGAGGTGGAGATGCCGCATACGGAGAACGTGGCTGCGGACATTCTAGAGGGCACGCAGCGTTGCACGCGCGTGATCGAGTCGTGGGTGCGGCGGTACCCGGATCAGTGGCTGTGGATTCACCGGCGGTGGAAGACGCGGCCGGCGGGCGAGGCGGGGCTGTATTAAAGCGATGGCAGCGAGGAGGCTTGTATGACCATCCGCGAACTGATCGAGGCTTTGGGCGGGCGGTTTGTCCAAGGCGATGTGGAGTTGGAGATGGATGGGGTAGGTTCACGCGAGTTCGCTGCTCCCTCCGAGGTTGCCTTTGCCGAGGATGAATCCGGCGCGAAAGTGGCGCTGGGTGGACCTGCGGGCCTAGTGGTGCTGCGGCGCGGATGTCTGCCCAATTACCCGGCAGAGAAGAACATTGTTGAGTCCAGCCATCCGCGCCTGTGGTTTGCGCGGGCGGCGCGCATGCTCAAGCCCTCGCTGCCGGCAACGGGAACGCACCCGAGGGCTACTATTGGCGAGTTTGTGCAACTGGGCGAAGAGATCACCATCGGGCCGGGCGCCGTGATCGATGACTACGTACATGTCGGCCGGGGAACGCGCATCGAGGCCGGCGCGGTGATTGGCCAGGGTGTGCGCCTGGGCGAGTTCTGCCGCATTTATCCCCGCGTGGTGATCTATCCGGGGGCCGAAATTGGAAACCGGGTGGTGGTGCATGCCGGCGCGGTGTTGGGCGCGGATGGATTCGGCTACGTGCGCGATCCCGTCACCGGCGCGTACACGCAGTTTCCGCAGCAGGGCGGCCTCGCGATCGAAGAGGACGTGGAGATTGGCGCCAATTCGACCATCGACCGCGGAGCGCTGGGCGAGACCCGCATCCGCCGCGGAACGAAGATCGACAACCTTGTGCACGTGGGGCACAACTGCGATATCGGCGAAGACGTGATTCTGGTAGCGCTCACAGGCATCTCCGGCTCATCGAGTGTGGGCCGGGGAGCGGTGCTCGCCGGGCAGGTGGGCGTGGGCGACCACGCGCATGTGGGCGAAGGGGTGATTCTCGGGGGTCAATCGGGAGTCTTCAATGGCAAGACCGTGACCAACGCGGGCTTGCCACCGGGCTCGGTGCTCTATGGGACGCCGGCGCGGCCGCTCAAACAGGTTTTGCGCGAGCAGGCGGTGCTGGCGCGGCTGACGAAGGCGGGAAGGAAGGGGTGACCAGGCGTCAGTGGTCAGGGGGTGTCTTCTTCTGTGGGGTTTGTATTTCCTAAGATATATCCAATTCTCGATGCGGGAGTGATTCCTGGAGACGGCCGCGCGGAGTTTCTGCGGCGGCTGGGTGCGGAGCTCGCGGCGGCCGGTGTCACGCTGCTCGAATACCGGAACAAGACGGGCGTCGACGCCGAGTTGTTGGCTGATGCCATGACATTACGCGCAGTTATGCCTGCGGAAAAGATAAAGTTGATTCTCGATGATCGCGTCGATCTGGTTGAACGGATTGATTTTGATGGCGTGCATGTGGATGTTGGTGACGTGCTTCCGGCGGAGGCGCGGCGCCGGCTTGGCCCGGGACGCATTGTGGGCACATTTGGCGGCAGCGAGGCCCTCGTGCCGGGAATTCTACGGCGGTTCTCCAATTCCCGTGGAGTTTTGAGGGGCGTGCCAGGTGGCGTTTTCTTGGGAAAAACGCCACTCAACGTTCGAGGTTCTGCTCTACACCAATTGGAGAACCGCTATAGACGCTCCGACGGATTATCTGTCGATTGGCCCCATCGGGCCGACCCGCACCAAACGGACCGCGAAAGCGGGGATCGGCGCGGAGGGGGTGCGCAGGTTACGCGAAGAGGCAGGTCCGGATCCAGTGCTTGTGGCGGCTGGCGGCGTGACGCTGGAAATGGCTGGGGAGGTGCTCGCCGCTGGGGCGAACACGGTTGCGGTTTGCGAGGCCATCTTTGGCGCTCGGGACCCAGCGGGTGAGTTTCGGCGCTGGATGGTGAAGTTGGGGTGAGGCCCCACGCTAGCCGCAACTGCAAATAGGCCACCCAGGGGGTCCCGGGGTGGGGCACCCGGCCTGCGGAGCTCTCCCAGCTGGAAACGCTGGACAGAGAATGTCTGAAAACGAGACACTTCAAAGAAAATGAGAGACAAACCCGGAAAAAACGGGTAGAAATTGCTTCAAGTGACAACCCCGGATCTGGTCCCCAAACTCCAGTCTGCCGCTCCTGCCGAACCGCCTAAGCTGGCGCAGACGCTCGGCCTTTTCAGCTCCACGACCATAGTGATTGGCTCGATGATCGGGTCGGGGATTTATATTGTCGACGCCGATATTGCTCGCGGAACCGACTCGCCGGCGCTCTTCCTGGCCGCGTGGATCGTCACGGGCATGATGACGTTGATCGCCGCGCTGAGCTACGGCGAACTGGCCGCGATGATGCCCAAGGCCGGCGGGCAATACGTTTACCTGCGCGAGGCGCTGGGCCCGCTGTGGGGATTTCTGTTCGGCTGGACGCTGTTCCTGGTGATCCAGACGGGGACCATCGCCGCGGTGTGCGTGGCTTTTGGCAAATTTCTCGGCGTCTTCTTCCCTTCTGTATCCGCGACGAACTGGATTTGGCACATTGCGCATGTGCCTGCGTGGCGCGTGGGGCCGATGGTGTTGGGCAACATGGAGATCGGGGTGAACACGGCTAACCTGGCCGGGATCGTAGTGGTGGTCTTGCTCGCCTTTGCGAATATCTTCGGCGTCAGGCTGGGGGCGATCATCCAGAACATTTTCACTTCGGCCAAGGCGTTCGCGCTCGCGGCGCTGATCCTGGTCGCGTTCACCATTGGCGTGAACGTGACCGCGTGGCAGGCCAACTTCGGCCGCGGGTTGAGCCAGTTTTGGAAAAACGCCGGCTGGACGTCGCTGCACCCCGTGCAGGTGGGTGTGGGCGGGCCAATCGCATGGGTGAATCTGCTGGTGATTCTGGCCGTGGTGCAGGTGGGCTCATTGTTTTCGGCCGATGCGTGGAACAACATCACTTTCACGGCCGGCGAGGTGAAGAATCCGCGCCGGAATCTGCCGCTCTCGCTCGTGCTGGGCACGGGGTTCGTGATCACAGTGTACTTCTTCGTTTCGCTGGCGTACCTGGTGGTGCTGCCGCTGCACGGCGACCCGCATGGCGCGACGGCGCTGACCCGCGGCGTCCAGTATGCTTCGGCAGATCGCGTGGCCACGGCGGTTTTGGGCCAGGCGCTTCCCGTGGGTGGCGCGGCCTTGATGGCGGCGGCGATTCTAATTTCCACCTTCGGTTGCGCGAATGGAATGACCCTGGCCGGGGCGCGGGTCTATTACGCCATGAGCCGCGACGGGCTGTTCTTCCAATCCGTGGGCAAGCTGCATCCACGCTACAAGACGCCCGTGGCAGGGCTAATTGTGCAGGCGGTGTGGACGGTGCTGCTGTGCGTTTCGGGCTCCTACAACCAATTACTGGACTACATCATTTTCGCGGAATTAATTTTTTACATTCTCACCATTTCCAGCCTATTCGTGTTGCGGCGCAAGCGGGCTGACGCGCCGCGGCCGTACAAGGCTTTCGGCTATCCGCTGTTGCCCGCGGTGTACATCGTGATGGCGGCTTGGATCTGTGTCGTATTATTGCGGTACAAGCCCCAGTACACATGGCCGGGCCTGGTGCTGGTTTTGCTCGGCATTCCCGTCTATCTCTTCTGGTCGCGCCGGCCGGCAAGAGCCGCAATCGCGGAGCCGGAGATGAGCGCTTGACTGGTTGGAGCCGGTGGGCCGCGGCCGGCCAAATCATTGTTGATCGAGAACATTGTTGGTCGATAGGTAGCCGATCCGGGGAAAGAAAAGAGTTGCAAACGCGGCTGGCGTAAGGCGAACGCTGCAGCGCGAATGAAAGCGGAGGAAAATGCATGGGCGGCAAGCTATTTGCGACCAAGCCAATCAACACGATTTTGGCGGAGGCGGAGGGATCGGGCGATCACACGCTCAAGCGGGCCCTGGGGCCCATCAACCTAGTCACGCTGGGGATTGGCGCCATTATTGGCGCGGGCATCTTTGTGCTCACCGGAACGGCGGCGGCGCAGTTCGCCGGCCCGGCGATTGTCGTCTCCTACATCATTGCGGGCGTGGGTTGCGTCTTCGCCGGCTTGTGCTACGCGGAGTTCGCCTCGATGCTGCCGATTGCCGGGAGCGCTTATACCTACGGTTACGCGACGATGGGCGAACTTGTGGCCTGGATCATCGGCTGGGCGCTGGTGCTCGAGTACGCCTTCGGCGCGGCGACGGTCGCCGTGGGCTGGAGCGGGTTTGTGAGCAGCCTCGTGGGGTTCTTTGGGGTGAAGCTTCCGTTTAACCCCACGCCCCAGCTCGCGCTTTCATTGTTCGGTCATCCCTACTCGGCGCAAGTGGATATCTTTGCGCTGGCCGCCCTGGTGGTGATCACAGTCATTCTGGTTGTCGGCGTACGCGAGTCGGCTAACTTCAACAGCGCCGCGGTGATGATCAAGGTATCAGTGGTGTTGATCTTTATCGGTCTGGCCATGGCCTTTGCTTTCGGCCATTGGCAGCTGATGCTGGCCAACTGGCATCCGTTCATTCCCAAAAACACCGGGCACTTCGGCCAGTACGGCTGGTCGGGCATCATGCGCGGCGCGGGGGTGGTCTTCTTCGCCTATATCGGCTTCGACGCGGTTTCGACGGCGGCGCAGGAAGCCAGGAACCCGCAGAAGGATATGCCTTTCGGCATCCTGGGCTCGCTGATCGTCTGCACGATTCTGTACATCTTTGTGTCGGGCCTGCTGACCGGCGTGAAGTCGTACGCCACGCTGAATGTTCCGGCGCCGGTGGCCGATGGGGCGTCCGCCATCGGTGTGCAGTGGGGCGTGCTGCTGATCGACCTGGGCGCGATTGCCGGATTGGCCTCGGTGATGCTGGTGATGATGCTGGGGCAATCGCGCGTGCTTTACACCATGGCGCACGACGGGCTGTTGTGGAACTGGGTGGGCAGGCTGCATCCGCGCTTCTGCACGCCGTACATTACCTCGATTGTGGTGGGGGCTTTTGCCGCTGCGCTGGCGGCGTTTTTACCCATCACGCTGCTGGGAGAATTGGTGAGCCTGGGTACGCTACTGGCTTTTACGATCGTGTGCCTGGGCGTGATGGTGATGCGCAAAAAGCAGCCGGATGTGCGGCGGCCATTCCGCACGCCATGGGTTCCCGTCGTGCCCATCTGCGGCATGATCGTCTCGCTGGCGTTGATGTTCTCGCTGGACGCGCCCGCATGGATTGGCTTCAGCAGTTGGCTGATCCTGGGCCAGATTATTTACTTCAGCTACAGCCGCAAGCACAGCAAGGTGCAGCGGGCGCTGGCCGCAGCGTCGGAATCGCCCGAGCGCGGAGCGACGCTGAGCCATTGAGGGGAAGCCTCACCCGCGACGCGGTGTCAGAAGCCCTTCCGAAGCGCAGCTTCTCCGGCTGCCGCGCAAAGAAGCTGAAAGGCAGTACTTTCGAATAAGGTGCGGGCACGAGTGCTGCGCTCAATCTCCCCGACCACGTTTCTTACTCTCCGATATGTTTGCATCATCGCGGGCACGGAGTAACGTTCGCTCGCTGAGGGCCGCACAAAGGCGTTGCAGAGTTCACGCATCACTCCTTGAACCTTGCCATCGTGAATGTTTGCGTCCGTGCCGCTTAGATCGCTCAGGGATTTCGACGCCCTGTGCTCGATAGTTTCAAAGACAAACCAATCATGAGAGGCGGAGCCAATTTGTGCGGAGGCCACAGCGAGGCCGAGTTCGAACGGCATGTTGAACCGTGGGTGCAGGGTGGGGTGCGGTCCAGTTAAACCCGGGAGAGATCGTGAATCGAATAGCGGCGGCTACGGATCAGCTCGAGTATTTTCTCCAGGCGGAAACGGCCTCCAGGGATTTCCAGGGTGGCGCGAGGCGTTAGGCCAAGATGAATGAGACCGGCGACATAGGCAAGGTAGAGCCGGCGAAACTTCTCGTCGTAGGGAATATTGAGAAAAACGGCCCGAGATGAATGCTTAGGCGGTCTTGCGCTTACGGCCATTTCCCTTTCCCGCCGATCCGGATGCATTTACGCCGTTCTTCATGGCTTTTGCGCGCCAGGTTTTGGTGGCCGGGTCGGCACGCCGTTTGGAGATTTTTTCCTCGAATAGCCCCTTCACAAACTTCCGCTGTGACTTAGAAAGACCGTAAAAATCGGCAGTCTCTTCCCATGTCGGAATCGGCGTCGTGAGGACAACTGAACGTGGCATAACACTCCCAGAATACTACGACGTGGGAATGCCGGCAGCCCGGAATCGCGAAGCCAAATCCGTTTTGCCCACTGCGCAGGCCGCGAATGCGCGAGGCTGCAATCCGCCTCACGGCCGCTCGTCGATGGGAATGTAATGCGATGGGTAAGCCGGACCGACGTACTCCGCGCGGGGACGGATGAGGCGGTTGTCGTCCATCTGTTCGATGACGTGCGCGGCCCAGCCGGAGATGCGGCTGACGGCGAAGATGGGGGTGTAGAGATCGATGTCGATGCCCAGCGTGGCGTAGGTGGAGGCGGAGTAAAAGTCGACGTTGGCGTTGAGCTTTTTGTCTTTGTTGACGTAGAGCTCGATGGCGCGGGACATCGCGTACCACTTGGGCTGGCCGGCATCCTTGCCCAGTTGCTCGCTCATGCGGCGGAGGTGGGTGGCGCGCGGATCCTCGGTGCGATAGACGCGATGGCCGAAACCGGAGATTTTCTGCTTGGCGGCCAGCATGCCTTTGACGTATTCGATGGGATCGGCGCCGAGCTTGTCGATGGTGAGCAGAAGGCGCATCACGCCTTCGTTGGCGCCGCCGTGGAGCGGGCCCTTCAGCGCGCCGAGGGCGCCGGTGATGGAGGAGTGAATGTCGGCCAGCGTGGCTGCAATCACGCGGGCGGCAAAGGTGGAGGCGTTGAACTCGTGCTCGGCGTGCAGCACCAGCGACATGTCCATGGTCTTGACGGCGGTTTCCGAAGGCTTGACGCCGTTGAGCATCCACAGAAAATTGGCGGCGTGGGAAAGCGACCGGTCCGGCGGCACGATCTCCTTGCCTTTGCGCAGCCGGTCGTAGATGGCCACGATCATGGCGATCTGCGCGGTGAGGTTGTAGGCTTTGCGCACGTTGGCGTCGTGAGAATTGTCCTTTTCGTCAGCGTCGTAGAAACTCAACGCGGAAACCGACGTGCGCAGCACTTCCATGGGTGTGGCCGAGGCGGGAAAGGAGCGCAGCATGTCGATCATGCGCTGATCGAGAACCCGAGCCGAGGTGAGCTGCGCCTGAAATTCACGCAGTTCCAGCCGGTTGGGCAACACGCCGTTCCAGAGAAGATAGGTGGTTTCCTCGAAGCTCGAGTTGTCTGCCAGCTCGTGGATGTTGATGCCCCGGTAGGAAAGCACACCTGCTTCCCCGTCAATGAAACAAATTCCCGAGTTCGCCGCGACAATCCCTTCTAGACCCTTCCCAACCACAGCAGTCGGCATAGCCTTGGAACTTCTCCTTCACACCAAAGATCGAACAGTTTGCAATGGATTTCCGGCTGCAGGAAGGACTCCGCCCGAAAAAGCGCCGCAAAGATGTTTATAGCGTAGCGATTCCCTGCTTGTCACGGGCAGGGGCGGCAAACCTCTTGTAGCTCTCAGCAGAACGCAGCCGCCACAAGGCGAGGCATAGACACGAACGCGTCCGTCGCATGGAAGCAGAACGGACGCGTTTAGAGCGAAGTCAGCGGATGGGCAGCCGTTTAGCGACCAAAGTGAGTGGAATTTTTTTCAGCGTAATGGGCCCACTTTTCGGGCAGATCGTCCAGCGCGAAGATCGCCGAAACCGGACAGGCCGGGACACACGCGCCGCAATCGATGCACTCGACGGGGTCAATGAACAACTGATCAGTTTCGGCGAAACCGTCTTCGTCCTTCTTGGGGTGGATGCAATCGACAGGACACGCGTCTACGCAGGCGGTGTCCTTGGTGCCGATACAGGGTTCTGCGATTACATAGGCCATCTTCAGATTTCTCCGCGGATTTACCCGGCATTTACCTCTCGAGGCTGATAGTAGCACACGCCACCCCGCGCTTGGATCAATCGCCGCCAAACAACCGTTCCCGCGCCTATGTCAGCTCCGTTGCTTCCGTTTTTTAACGCCTTGACTTCCGGATGGCGGCGCGCTGGTGCGCAAACTCCTGGGGCGTGGGGATGGGGGCCAGGTTGCGGCCGGCGAACATGTCGCTGAACAAGCCGAGCAGTTCGTCGTGGATGAGGCCGTTCGAGGCCAGAATCTCGCGGCCCTCGAGGCGAAAGCGATTCCCGGAAAAATCGGTCACCCGCCCTCCGGCTTCCTCGATGAGCAGGATGCCGGCGGCGATGTCCCAGGGGTTGAGATTGAACTCCCAAAAGGCGTCCATGCGCCCGCAGGCGACATAGGCGAGATCAAGCGCCGCGGAGCCGGCCCGGCGCACGCCATGCGAGCGCAGCGTGAACTCCTGATAGAAGTGGATATTCGGGCTGGCGTGGCGCTTGCGGCTGGGAAAACCGGTAGCCAGCAGCGCTTCCGAGAGCGTCTGCGTGCGCGAGATCCGGATAGGCTTGCCGTTCAACCACGCTCCGCGGCCGCGCTCCGCGGTGAACAGTTCCTGGCGCAGGGGATCGTAGATGACCGCGGCTTCAAGCGTTCCATCTTGGTCTGCGCCGAGACTTGCAGACCGCCGCTCCAGCCCCATCGAGACGCAGAACTGCGGAAATCCATGGGCGAAGTTGGTGGTTCCGTCGAGCGGGTCCACGTACCAGCGGAATTGGCCCTCGAGACGCTCGCGCGTGCCCTCTTCGCCGTAAACACCGTGCTCGGGGAACGCCTCACCCAAGCGGCAGCGGATGAGCTTTTCCACAGCACGGTCGGCCACCGTCACCAAATCCACGTCGCCCTTGTACTCGGTCTCGACGCCCTGCGCAAAATATTCGCGCAGCCGCGCGCCCGCTTCGAGTGCGATTTCCGCGGCTTTCGGAACCCATGCCAAATGGGAGGCAGGGGAGGATTCCGCCGCGGCGGGAGAACGATGCGCAGGAAGGTCAGGCAACGCATCGTTGGCAGTCACGAAACGCCCTCGCCTCGAGGGCTCGGGGCGGAACGCGTTATATGCCGGCGGCCCACCTCGCTGATCGAGCGAATCTGATGCTTATAGATGAACAGATTGGGATGTCCCTCGCGAGTCAGGCGCAGCATCGCGTCGTCGAAGTACTCGATCCAGCCGCGCACGGTCTCACCGTCGCGCAACTTGATGGACACGATTACCTGGCGATCGCTCAGCGAGCGCAAATAAAGACTTTCCTGTCCGGTTTCGCCGGGCGGAGGAGTCTTGGAGCGACGGCGGGTCGACACTGGCGGAGTCATGATTTCATTTTAGATGCAAAGGCGCTGGAATGGGCTGTGAATTCAAACCAGCAATGTTCGTGAGCCGGACCGAAAAGCTCAGCCCTCGGCCGCATCCAGATCCCGGAAAAGTTGCTCCAGATCGAGATAGATGGGTGAGCCGGGAACTTCAAGTCGGCTGCGGCGCAGCCAGTTGCCATCCGAACAGTCCCAGCCAAAGCGTTTTGCCGGATCGACGATCCAGGTGTGAGGAATCTGAAAACGGCGATAATCTTCGATCTTTTCCTGAACTCTCGATTGGCGATCTTCGGGCGAGAGCACCTCGATTGCTATCCGTTGCGGATGCGTAAATACCGGCTCAATGGGGACACTGCGGTTCCAGACGCTGACGTCGGGAATTCTTACATTGCCCGAATTCAGCCGAGTCCTCTGCTCCTGAATCGTGCGCGTCTGCCACTCCTAGTCGTGCAAGTGGAACCAGAGCAGAATTGCGCGTTGAACAACGCTGTGATCGTACTGGCCTACGTTTCGTTCCTCGACTTCCCCGTTGACGTACTCGGCATCCGGCTCGCAGGAAGTCGCCAGATACTGCTCAATCGGAATGCGAGTCGTGGTTGCCATGACCTTGTCCTTTTCGGAGTCTACACTCGTTTATAGTTCGCCGGGTGTTCAGGCGGAAGAGCCAAAGTCAGTTCCCTGCCTCGGGCTCGTCCGTGTAGTAGCCGGTGCGGTTGCGAATGTTGAAGGCGCCCGGCGCGGCCCGCGGAATGGTCACTTCAATGCGGTGGAATTCAGTTCCCGGAACCTGGCGCTTCGGGTAGTAACCGATCAGGTATTGGGTCCGCAAATCATCGCTTACCTGGGCAAAGGCTTTGTCGAGGCCGCCCTCGCTGACGTAAAAATGCTTGCCGCCGGTTTGCTCGGCCAGGGTGATCAAGGCGTGCTCGCCGCCGGTGTCGCGGCCGGCGCTGGCTTCAATGGGCACATCGATCAACGAGTAAATCATCACTTCGCTGCGCAGGGCGGCTTCCAGCGCCTGGGCGTAGGTCGCTTCCTGCACGGTGTCGTCGCCGTCGGAGACGATGACCAGCACTTTGCGGCCCTGTTTCTGACCGAGCCGCTGCGAGCCCATGCAGATAGCGTCGTAGACCGCGGTGGCCCCGCCGCCGCGCAGCTCGCCCAATCCATGATCAATGACGTCGAGCTTGTTGGTGAAGGGGGTGAGCACGCGCACCGTAGTGGCGAAGTCCATCACGCTCATCTGATCCTCGGGGCGCAGCAGGGCGCGCGCAAACCGGCGCGCCGCCGCCTGTTCCTCGTTCATATCCTTTTGCACGCTGAGGCTGGTATCGATGGCGAGAGCGAGGTTGAGGGGCACATTCGATTGCCGCTCGAACAGCGCGATGGCCTGCGGCCTGCCGTCTTCGAAAACAGCAAAATCGTCTTTCGTCAGGTCGCCCACGATGGCGCCGTTTTGGTCGGTGACGTTGACGAAGACGTTGACCAGCTTTACGTTTACATGCAACGTCGCCCCGGAGTCCTCTTGCGCCAGGAGCGCGGCCGGAACAAGCAGCAGGGCCAGCATGAATATGGGGCCTTTCCCTCCTCGTCGCAAAAAAGGCGAAAAGGGCGCGGCGCCCAAAATTCTGCGGGGATCTAGCCTCGTGCGGAGATCAAGCTTCATGTTTCGTCTCCGCGGACTTGACGGCCAGATCGCCCGGGAAGGGTTCGCCCGGCGCCCACACCACCCCGTCGGCAAATGTCTCCTTTTTCCAGATGGGCACGGTCCGCTTGAGCGTATCGATGAGCCAGCGGCAGGCGTCGAACGCCGCAGCGCGATGGGCTGACGCGACGACGACCAACACACTGGTTTCTCCGATTTCGAGCCGCCCCAACCGATGGATCAGGATCACCTGACGCACCCCGAACCGATCCCGCGCCTGCCTGGCGAGTTGCCGCATCTGCCCCAGAGCCATTTCCTCGTAGGCTTCGTAATCGAGGTAGAGCGTGCGCCGGCCGCGCGAGTGGTTGCGCACAATGCCGTCGAAAATCGCCACCGCGCCATCTTCGCCGCACTTGATTTCGGCAATGTGCTTTGGGGAATCGATAGGCTGCCGCGTGAGGACGATCTTATCGGCTGGTTGCCCGCTCAAATCGAGCGCACTTGTCGTGGGCGCGGCGCCGCCACCCGACACCGGCGGGAGCAAGCCCACCTCATCGCCCTCGTGCAACACCTGCGCGGCCGGGGCGTACTCCGCGTTCACGCCCACGGCGATGCCGCGCAGGGCTACACGGATGCCGTCCCCGCTGTTGGCGCTTAAGCGATCGAGGAGTTCCGCCACCGTCGCCCCCAGGGGCAATTCCACCGAGGCGGCGCTCAGCAGGTCTTTCAATACTCCGAACGGGATCACGCGTACGCGCATGGCAAGAAAAGAATACCGCCTGCACATTAGACGCATCCCGCCCGCCGCCGGGGCGGCTGGGGGGACGAAAGTCGCTCACTCAAATCACCACGGCAGCTTCAGTGCAAATCGAATCTGGCGCGCGGTGGTCGAGGCGCCAGTGATCCGGCCCGCCGTGGGTGAGACGCCGGAGGGGTGAAAACCACCAGGTTCGGTGTATTGAAATTGGCCCGGTTGAGGATATTGAAGAACTCCAGCTCAGCCAGTCCTCCGCCGTCCAAAGATTGCGCGCAATGTGCAGGTCACTGCCCGTGTTGCTGCCCGAAATGGCTGCTGCGCGCCTCCACCTACTGCTCCACCAAGAGAGGCGCCGGCGAGCGCAACACAGCCGCAAGAATCAGAACCAAGGCAACAATCTGTCGCAACACAGGGGGAAATGCAATTCTAGCAAGGAATGGCTGTGGAAATTATCAATTTTGTGCGCGCCGGAGGCGCTGGTGAACAACGGCTTTGAAGAGAACGGACCCGAAACCGTTCCCTTCAAAGCGAGGAGTTCCGAAAAGCAATTAATGCATCATGTTGATGGCGTCTTGGGTCACGGTATCGAACGTGGTCACCGATTTTGCGTTGGCTTCAAAGGCCCGCTGTGCGACGATCAGGTCGGAAAATTCCGTTGAGATGTTGACGTTGGAAGATTCCAATGCGCCGCCTTCCATCGTGCCCAGGCCGTCAGATCCCGAGGTCCCGGTGCTCGCCGTGCCGCTGGCCAGGGTGGTCGCATAATCGCCGTTACCTAGTTCCTGGAGGCCCTGGAGGTTGGCCACTGTGCCCAGCGCGAGCTGGCCCACGACCACATTATCGTTGCCGTTACTGTAGGAAACGGTGATGGTTCCGTCTGAGCCGATGGAAAAACTCTGATAGTCGCCGGTCGTATAGCCGTTCTGCGTGGTTCCGGAGAGGGATGAGCCCGAGCCCGTGTCCACCTGGCTGATCGTGGGCGTGCCGCCGGATCCGAGTAGATTCCACGTGATGTCGAGGCCCGCGGCTCCATCGGCCATATTGCCGGCGGTGGGACTGAGATTGAGATCAATCGAGGAGACATCGCCGGCCGCTGTGCCCACGGTCTCCGTGGCGCCACCCGTCGGGGTGATGGAGGTCAAGTTGCCATTGCTATCGAATTGCATGGTTCCGGTAATGGCCGCGGGAGCCGTTCCGGACGAATATGCCGACGACGGCAGCGATGCCGAGTAGCTCCACTCGTTGTTTCCGAGAGGCGTGTAGGTCACCGTAACAGTCTGCGCCCCGCCCAGCGAATCATACACTTG
>JASHOC010000354.1 GCA_030041305.1 Acidobacteriaceae bacterium | reverse complement strand
GCGATAACGCGCCACGCACTTTTCAAACTCGTACCACGGAAGTTGGCCCATCAACTGCGCCAAGATCGTCTGTCCAGCGTTCACTCTTCATTTTCAAAAAAGCGAGCGCCGGGGACGGGACGAAAGGGTCAAGCGAAATTCAAATCGAAAAAACGCAAGATGCTTCTATCACTATGATTATGCGTTCTTCATGCCGCTCCCTGGGAGTTTAGCCGGACAGCAGTGAACTTGCTCACGCCTGACAGTTAAGCTCTGACTGAGTATCCGAGCGATGGGTCCTCAAGGACTAACTCACATTGTAAGCACGACGCGAAACTGAGCCTTGCCACTCATCATGCGCGCGTAGGCCTCGGCTGCCTTGTCCAGAGGATAGGTTTCGATCATGGCTCTCACGCCGCGCAGTTCCGCAAAGCGAAGAGTATCTTCCGAATCTGCCGGTGTTCCGGCTGCCCAACCCTGAATGGTCTTACTGCCTACGATGAGTTGAACCGGGGCCACCTCGATCGGATCGAACGTTGCACCTATCACGACGAGTTTTCCATTCGGACCAAGGCCGCCGATCAGTTCGGACATGGCCTTCGAGCTCGGCGCTGTCGCCATAATGACTCTTGCGCCGCCGAGCTTCTGCAGCTCCTCGGCTGCGTTTGTGGTTTCGCTGGCGATATACAAGTTGGCGCCCAGCTTCTTTGCCAACGCCTCATTTTCAGAGCCACGTCCAATGGCAGCCACCTCGAACCCGAACGCATAAGCAAATTGAATCCCGAGGTGGCCGAGCCCTCCAATTCCCTCAACTGCCACGAGGTCGCCAGGCAGAGCTCCGGCGTGACGAAGTGCGTTATAGGTGGTAATTCCGGCCCACAAGAGCGGGGCTGCATCGACGTCGCTTTACGAATCCGGCATCGGCACCAACGCTTCAGCCGGAGCGATCATGAACTGCTGATAGCCGCCGTTGTAGCTGATACCAGCGATCTTCTGGTTCTGGCAGTTACGAAAATCTCCGCGCCGGCACTCTCGGCAGGTACCGTCGTGGCCGCCGTGCTAACCCACCCCGACACGCTGGTCTTTGTGCCATTCGGTCACTCCGGCGCCCAGTGCATGCACTACGCCTGCGACCTCATGCCCTGGGACCCGAGGATAGGGAATCCCGGGCCATGAACCTTCGACGACAAGCGCATCGCTGTGGCATACACCACATGCCTGCACTCTGATGCGAACCTCACCCGGGCCGGGCTCAGGAACTTCTCGCTCGACGATCTCAAGACCGGCTCCAACTCTGGAAACCTGGACGGCTTTCATGGTCGCGACTGCGACTGTGGTTGACATAAATCCTCCTGTTTCTTCTTTGCGAGAATTGATGAATTCGTGACGGGCGGCAGATCCGAAGAAGAAAAACCTTCGGTTTGCTTGGCACGCTCCGGGCGTTAGCAGAAATCGGGACAGGCCCTTTCGAATGCACTTGGAATCACGATGGTCTAGAATGTGGAGAGCGTGACCATTCCTAATCACCCCATAAACCTTTCGATCGGGGTAATCCCCGTCATTGCCAGAGCTACCGGGTCGTGAGATCCGGTCGCGTCGCGCAATGGGGGCTGATTGCTCTTCTTCGGCAGCTCACCGCCGAAGACAAGAACATCCCCCACGGCACGGACGTGAAAACAATGAGCACGGTGGTACAGAAGACCCGGCTGATTTCGTTCGTCATCGGAACTGCTCCCAACTTAATGGCGCTCAAGTCACCTCGGGTGATTAAGCCAGAAGCTCAAAGTTGATTCCATTGAACCAAGGTATCGAGCGATACCTTGGTATGTAGCAGAACTTTGTAGCAGTCTGAGACCATGGTATCTCTCAATACTTTTGTCCAATAGATTCACTTCCGTCGGTCTGGTCTGATCGACAATGCAGCGTGTTCAGATCGAGACGCTGCAAGAGCTTCGCGCTTTCTTCGGTGATGTGTTATGACTGGCGGAACAATATGAAGCGTGTGGTCATCGTTGGAGGCGGCTTTGCCGGCGTGAGCTGCGCCCGGAGGCTGACGTCAAATCCGGGTGTTCACGTCACGTTGATCGATAAAAACAATTACCAGCAGTTCCAGCCACTGCTTTACCAAGTGGCGACAGCATTATTGGGGCCTGGTAAAGCTGGATTTTCGTTACGCTCGCTTCTTCGCGGCCATGCCAATGTGGATGTCAAGCTCGCGGAGGTGGTCTCCGCCAATCTAACAACACGAACAGTCGAAACTGCAGACGGAAAGAAGTATCAGGGTGATTTTCTGATTCTCGCCGCCGGCGCGCAGGTGAACTTCTTTGGCACTACTGGGGCAGATAAATATGCCTACCCGTTGTACAGCCTTCGCGACGCCGAATTGCTCCGTTCGCGTATTCTGATGCTCCTCGAGTCGGTCGATCGCGAGCCTTCACTCATCGAGCAGGGAGCCCTGAATTTCGTTGTCGTCGGGGCGGGCCCAACCGGAACTGAGACAGCCGGATCACTTGGGCACTTAATCGAGACTGCTAAAAAGGACCTTTATAACAGCCTGGAGTGGACAAAGGCACAGGTATTCCTGGTCGATCACGGCCACACAGTTTTGAACGGGTTTTCCAAGAAATCTCAAGAATATGCCGTTGGGAAGCTGGAGCGACAAGGAGTGCAAATCCGCTTCGGTGTGGCTGTTGAGGAAGTGCATTCCGGGCATGTCCTGCTCTCGGACGGGACGAGGATCTTAACTCGTACCGCGATCTGGGCCGGGGGGCTGAAGGCATCTTCGTTGTCAGATGCACTCGGCATCCAAACCGGGCGCGGCGGGCGCATTGATGTGCAGCCTGACTTCAGTATTGCCGGTTTCCCAGGCGTCTACGCGCTAGGTGACTTTGCGAACATCACTGGGGCCGACGGCCCGCTGCCACAGCTTGCATCGGTGGCGCAACAAGCAGGTTACTATTGCGCGCACCATATCGCTGCCGCGATTGCAGGGAAGCCGGGAAAGCCGTTCCATTACTTCGATAAAGGGATCATGGCAATGATTGGGCGCAACGCAGCGGTAGCTGAACTAGGTAAAAAGCGCCACGAAATGACCGGCCCGATTGCTTTCGCTGCGTGGCTCGGCGTTCACGCGCTGTTGCTGATTCCAAATCGCGCGAAGATTGAAGCATTCCTTGATTGGGCATGGGATTACTTTGGGGGCTCGAATGTCAATGCGGTTCTCGATCGCCCGGAGCAGGTGGCTGTCAATTGGCAGGCAGACGAGGAAAAGCAAATGCTCCAGAAGATAGGTTAGGGCCGCGCTGCTCCATCAGACCAAGATATTGATCGATACCTTCGTCCAATTGTCGCAATTCTCTTCGTCTGGCTTAATCGCAACATGAACGTCACGGAAGGATCGCGTAATAACAGACTGCGAGTCAGCAGGAGAGGGACCGGTCTGCACAAACAACATCAAACGACGCGTGGGCGCAAGCCGAATTCCGGACCCGCCGCGCGATTCTAGGAGATTCCAAATGAGTTTGATTGAACGCGCAATTACGGCGAACCGCAAGAATGCAGAGCACCATGATCCTTCGCTGGCACAGAAGCCCGCTCCGAAGATTGCAATTCTCACGTGTATGGACCCTCGCCTGAACGACCTGCTCAAGTGGCTGGACATCAAACCCGCCGATGCGGATGTAATTCGTAACGTCGGAACGGCAGCAACGGCTGATGTTGTGCGGTCTCTGATGTTTTCAATTCATGTTCTGGGCGTGCGAGAGGTCATGGTAGTCGGGCACACTGGCTGCGGAATGGAAATCTTTTCGGAAGAAGAGTTCGAGGAGCATATTCACAAACAATGCGGAGTGTGGACAGTGGCCCCCGATAGGTTCCACTGCTATAAGGACGTGAATCTCGTGACACAAAAGCAAGTGCTGAAGCTCAGGTCGCACCCGTGGATTCCGTCGAATGTGGTAATTCGTGGATTTGTTTTTGATCTGTCATCAGGGAAGCTGAGCGAAGTGACGCCGAAGGTCGAGAGGGTTCTCGACATTGCCCACCAGAAAGCAAGCTAAACCAGACCGGCCTGGAAAGATCGTCTTGATGGGTTGAACGAGTTCCCGGAGCGGGAGATGCGCTCGCAAGGTTCGCGGCGGAAAGAAGGCAAGCATTGTATAGTCACATCCTCGTCGCACTGAACCAATCGGCTGCAGCGCACAGAGCGCTGCGGCAGGCGATTCGGCTTGCGGCGAGGTTCAATGCAACTCTGACGGCGGTGGCGGTTACGCCCTCTCTTCCCATATATGCTGCGTATGCAGCAGCTTTAGGCCCGGGACCACGCCGAATGATGGAAAATGACCAGCAGGCGTTATTCGCGGGGTTATTGGAACGCGCACGGGGAGAAGCCAGGCGGCATGACGTCGAAATTGAGACTGTCTTGAGCATCGGGCCAGTCACCAGTTCCCTGTTCGAGGAAGTGCGAATGAAGAAGATCGACCGGCCGGTGCTGGGGATCCAGCCAGGCCACGGTTTACCTGGATGGCTCGCGGGTAGTACCGCTCACGACCTTGCTGAAAGGGCACCATGCGACGTTCTCGGAGTTCACTGACGCCCCGGCAGCGTCGAGTTGGGACTTGTCACTTCCAGTGATGTCGAGGCATCGCCTGGCGCCTTCGGCTCGAAATCTCTGGCGATTCGATCCGGCGATTTGTGATGGGGTGGGGGCCACGTCGGAGGCGAAGTCTGCAGTTTTCAGGGCTTGGGGCGTCGTGCAAGCGCACGAAAAATGCGGCCTGGAGATGCTCTGGAGCATCATACGGAAGCGGCAGCTCTGGCGGTTGAGGTGGGTATCCGGGGGTCTGTCTTTCCGGGAGGGTAAAAATGATTTCTGCCATGAGGAGGCTGTGAGGGCTGTGGGGCCGAATTGAGCCGGAAAACGCAAGAGACCGATGAGCCAGGAGGGAGCGATCTATGCAACTCGGAATGGTGGGCCTTGGAAGAATGGGCGCAAACATGGTGAGGCGCCTCCTCAGAGGAGGCCACCAATGCGTGGTCTTCGACATGTCTCCAAAGGCGGTGGACGAACTGGTCCGTGAAAAGGCGCAGGGGAGCTCGTCGCTCAGCGAATTTGTTACGAAGCTCTCGAAGCCGCGGGCGATATGGCTGATGGTCCCGGCCGCAGTGGTGGATGAAACGATCGCCGGCTTGTTGCCGCATCTCGAAGCAGAAGACACCCTCATCGACGGCGGGAATTCGTACTACGTGGATGACATCCGGCGGGCCAAGGAACTGGCAGCCAGGAGCATCCACTACCTGGACGTTGGGACGAGCGGTGGCGTGTGGGGCCTGGAGCGCGGCTATTGCATGATGATCGGCGGCGAAAAGGAAGTCGTCAAGCATCTCGATCCGGTCTTCTCAACGCTGGCGCCTGGAATGGGCGACATACCACGCACAGTAGGGCGCGAAAAAATTGGCGGGACGGCCGAACAGGGGTACCTGCATTGCGGCCCAAACGGCGCCGGTCATTTTGTCAAGATGGTCCACAACGGAATCGAGTACGGCCTCATGGCTGCTTACGCCGAGGGATTTGGCATCCTGCGCTCTGCCAACGCGGGAAAGCAGCGGGACGCGATTGACGCAGAGACCACGCCCCTGCGCGACCCCGAGCTCTATCAATATGATCTCGATCTGCGCGACATTGCCGAGGTGTGGCGGCGCGGTAGCGTAGTTGCGTCGTGGCTGCTCGACCTTACGGCGGCCGGTCTGGCCAAAGATCCTGCTCTCTCCCAGTTCGAAGGACGTGTCTCGGATTCGGGTGAGGGGCGCTGGACGATCAAGGCTGCAATCGACGAGGCCGTTCCGGTTCCCGTGCTTTCGACTGCGCTTTATGAGCGTTTTACTTCACGCGGCGAAGCAGATTACCAGGACAAGCTGCTCTCAGCGATGCGTTTTGGCTTCGGCGGCCACCTGGAAAAAGCCGCCGGCAAATGAGAATGCCGGCAAAGGAGACCGTCATGAACAAATCTCAATCAGACGCGCTCGTCTTCTTTGGCGCCACTGGCGATCTAGCCTACAAAAAAATCTTTCCGGCGCTCCAGGCCATGGTGAAACGAGGACACCTCGATGCGCGTGTGATCGGCGTGGCCAAGGCCGGTTGGAACCTCGAACAACTTCGCGAACGTGCGCACGATAGCGTTGAAAAGCACGGAGGAGTCGACGCCGCGGCCATCAACAAGCTGTGCAGCTTACTCCACTATGTTGATGGCGACTACAACGATCCTCAGACCTTCCAGGCGATCCACAAGGAGCTTAACGGGGCGGAACGGCCGGCGCATTACCTGGCCATACCGCCCCTACTTTTTGAGACCGTAGTGGAACAGTTGGCAAAATCGGGAAGTTCGCAGGGCGCTCGCGTCGTCGTTGAGAAACCGTTCGGTCACGATCTCTCCTCAGCGCAGGAGCTTAATCGGATTCTTCATTCAGTCTTCCCCGAAACCGAAATCTTTCGCATCGACCACTATCTCGGCAAGCGTCCAGTGAACAACGTAGTCATTTTCCGATTCGCCAACGCGTTTATCGAGCCTTTCTGGAATCGAAACTACATCGAGAGCGTCCAGATCACAATGGCAGAGGATTTCGGTGTGCAAGGCCGAGGCGCCTTCTACGATCAAACTGGCGCAATTCGCGACGTGGTCCAGAATCATTTGTTTCAGGTCCTGTCCAACCTCGCCATGGAGCCGCCAGTCCGCACGGACAGTGAGACCATTCGTGACGAGAAGGTGAAAGTACTGAAAGCGATTCGACCCCTCGATGCGAACAATCTGGTTCGGGGGCAATTCCGCGGGTATCGGCAGGAAGGCGGAGTTCGGCCCGATTCGAGCGTAGAAACATTCGCGGCACTGCGGCTGGAGATCGATTCCTGGCGTTGGAAGGACGTGCCGTTTTACATCCGCGCTGGAAAGAATCTCCCCGTTACTTGTACCGAGGTGTTCGCCCGATTCCGCAAACCGCCCACAGTCCTAAAGGAGAGTGTTGTGTCGCACAATCACATGCGGTTCCGTATCAGTCCGGAAATGGCCATCGCCATCGGCGCAACCGCAATGGGCGCCGGGGAGGTTCTTGAAGGCCAGCATGTCGAAATCATGGCCAGCCGTTATCCCTGTCCCGACGAGATGGATGCGTATGAGCGCGTACTTGGCGACGCTATGGCGGGAGATGCCACCTTGTTTGCGCGCCAGGATTATGTAGAAGAGGCGTGGCGAATTGTTGATCCGGTGCTGAGAGCTGACACCCGCGTCTATGAGTACGAACAAGGATCGTGGGGGCCGGGTGAGGTCGAGCGGCGAGTATCGCCCGAAGGCGGTTGGCACAACCCGATAACAGCAGACCAGGAGAATCCAAGCCGAAGCGCGGTGCCGTGCTGAAGAAGAGCTTTTAGTCCGGCCAGGCCTGGGCGTCACTATCAGGTCAAATCAAAACAGACGCCGTCTCTTCTAAGAGTAGGAGTCAACACTCGCTCCTCAGCATGAGGAAATTGGTGACCATCTTTTCGCTGATATCGATGATAGTCTGCGCGCCTGGGGAAGTCTGGTTCTCGAACGTCTGGCGCATAAGGCTGAAGGCATCACCGCCGACAGGCGTGGGCGCGCTCTCTTCTTCTGCGATCCATGCAGCAATGTGCATGAGCTTGTCACTATATTCGTTTAGAAAATAGTCCAGTGCCTGGTTTTGCTCCCGAGTCAATGCGGAGTCAATCTTTGGTCGCCCACGATGGCTGAGAAGACTGAGTTCCAGCAGATAGATCGAGCGCAACCACGGTTGAACTCTTTGAAGCCGCTGACACTCGCGAACGTCTTCTTCGCGCCGATGGCGAAACTCATACTCAAATTGAGCGGCGTCTCCTTGCGATTCAAGACTCGCGAAATTGTCATTGATTTGACTGCGGAGATGACGGATCTGCGAAACAGTAATCGCCTCGTTCGGAGTCACCGGACTGACTGCGAGCTGGGCCAGCATCCGTACGTTCCGGGCCAGCAGTTGCTGCAGCTGCTCAGCATCGCTCTTTGCCCCAAAGCGATCGAAGATAAAGCCCATGGCAAGAATTCCCAATAGCACGCCAATCACTTTATCGCGTGCGATCGTGAGATCGGTTTCGATCTGGGGGCCCTGCAGGTTGACGAAGTAAAAGGCCAGTACCATTTGCACGCCAAAAAAAGAAAGCCGCGGACTGGAGGTGGCGAACCACGCGGCGATCGCGGTCCCGGTTGCAAACAAGAGAGCAAACCCAAAGACGCTGTCGATACCGGGCAGGATGAAAATCTGGGCGGAAAGCCCCACGACCAAACCTCCGGCAACAAATCCGGCAAGGCGGAGAGATTGCAGCTGGAGCGAATTGCCAATTGTGGTGAGCGCGGTAACGATGCAAGTAATTACCGAGGTTTGGCCGATGCCGGGCCAATCGAGGGCATTGTAGAGTATGTAGCAAATGCTGGCAGCCAGACATCCGGCAAAGGCGAAGCGTCGATATTCCGGATTCTGAAATGTATCAGGCAGAAACAGAGCGCGCCACCAATCGCGTCCTCTTTGGTTCTGCGAGTCATCCACGGTCTGATCGCGTTGAAAGACTTCGGTGGCGAGCGCGACGGTTCGTTCCATCTCCTGAAGCATTGGGAAGCCACGAGACGGCGGCCCCTCGACCACGAGTGGGAATGCCGAGATACCCCCTGATTCGCGGAACTCGGTGCGGATTGCGTCGAGCCTTTCAGAGAGTGCACGCAGGCGGAGCACTTCATCGTCGCTGGGATTCGGGGGAGTGCACTCAAGATCTGCGACTAGACTAATAAGCCGACCCGTCAGCGAAATCAGGGCGCCGCGTTGCGCGCGGAGGGCCGGGTCCACGCCCTGGCGCTGCAAAGTCATTCTGAGTCGGCCGGTCCCGATCATTTGGTATTGAAGAACTCTGTTGATGACCGACTTCGGTGGGCGTTGGTGAATCGCAAAGCTTTCCTCTACTTGCTGCACCGCGAGCAAGATATCGTCTACTGATGCGATGAGCGGATCGGAGCGATCGAAGATGCGGTATAGCGCCTCAGTTCCCAGAGTGGCGCCGGCGCCGAGGGCGATGATCAAGACAGGCCAGAGAGTGCCTTCCACCTGTGCCTCGCTGGGCAAGGAGCGGTCCCATAATGGCAAGGTAACACCAATGGGAATGGCAAAAACCAGTGCGGCTGCGTAGTTAGTGGTCGTGCGCATAACAAAAAAGATCAGATACAGGCTTCCGATTACCCAGAAAAAATGGGTAATAGGGTAACCGCGGAACAACATCATCCCCAGCAGGGTATAGAGGCTCGCGCCGATGAACGCAAGGATGAGGATTCGCCCATTACGCCAGGTGGCGGCGAGGTTTTCCCGAGCGAGGAGAATCGCATAGAGACCAGCCAGGAACGCATTCGGAATGCGAAAGGTCATGACAATGAGCATGACCAGCGTGGCCGTTACGGTCATGCGGATGACCGTACTTACGCGGCCTGGATACGGAGCAAGCTCCCACCGCAGGAATTCACGAAACCAAAGCCAGGAGACACTTCGACGCGCCGGCTGGTCGCGGAGCTGAGTGACTCGGGTTGCCATTTCAAGGCTTCCGATCGTTCCCGCGAATTACTACTACTGCAGACTCCGCCAAACGAAAACCATCACGTGGCGGCGATTGAATCCGGATTCGAACGGGATAGCGGCTGGCCAGATGCACCCAGCTCAGAGTGCGCTGCACGTCAGGCAGGCCAGGGGTGATCCGGCCCAGGATCGAAGGATCGGGTGTAACGCCGTACCCGGTGCTCTCCACGACGCCCGTAAAACGCAAGCCGGGATCAGACATAACGTACACGTTCGCGGTCATACCCGGCCTGACATACTTCAGCTGCGTCTCACGGAAGTTCGCAAGTACCCACCAGACGCGAGTATCGATAAGCGTGAAGATCTCCTGTCCTATGTGGGCATAGGCGCCTTGCGAAATGACGAGGTCGGTCACGCGTGCGTCGAATGGAGCGTAGACATGGCATTGGTTGTAGTTGTATTCGGCGTCGGCGATTGCAGCTGTCCGCCCCTGCCGTTGGGCCAAAAGGGGATCGAGGGTAAGTACGCTCGACTGCGATTCGTGAAATTCTGCTGTACTCTGCTCTGCCGCCGCCTTGGCCTGCGCCAAAGCGGCAAGCATCGAGTTGAGGTGGGCTCGATTGAGAGCCAATTGCGATTCGGCTTCGTGCACAGACTGCGCGCCGGCCTGCTCGGTCGTACGCGCCTGGTCCACCTGGTCGACGGTCACGTACTGTTTAATGAGCAAGGGCTCGACGCGGTGCAGGTTATTACGGGCGTAAGCCCACTCGGTCTTGGCTCGATCCAGCGCAGCCTCAGAGTGGGCGACATCGGCATTCGCCTCAGCGACCGAGGCTTGCGCCCGCTCGACGTTGGCGTTGGCGCTGCGCGTTGCCGCCCCGGACGCGGTAACGGCGTGCACTTCCGCCTCAATGCGCCGTCGTTCATCGACGATCTGGCCTTCAAGCGCGGCCTGATCGGAGATTGCGTGATCGAGCGCATATTTATAGGGGCGATCATCGATTTCGAAAAGCAGGTCTCCTTGTTTAACCCGTTGATTGTCGGCGACGCTCAAACGAAGTATGGGTCCCTCGACCACAGGGGCGATTCCGATGTAGTTGGCAAAAATTTCGGCGTCATCGGTTTGGGGGTGCCGAGTTGTCACAAAGTAGACAGCCATCAAACCGACGACCGCCAGCGGAACCATGGATGCAGTCAAGACACGACCGTACCGGCGGAGTTGTGCGATGCGATTGCCTTGCTCCGGTTGGCCAGTCTCTTGATTCGCCATCGTATTTTCCTAGCTGTAGAAGACCAGCCACAACATGCACGTGAAAAAGATTGCCATGCAAAGAAACAAGGGCACAGGTGCATCAAGGTGTTCGGCAATTGCAGTCTGAGCGATCAGTGCACGTACGCCCGCCATAAGCACGAGGCCACCGACGGAGCAGAAGATCCACGCGGGGAAAAAAGAGCCGAAGATGCTGTATTCAGGCGGGTGCGCGCAACCGACCAATACCAGCAACACTGTGGGAGATAAACCAGCGAGCGCGCGAACGGAAGTCACCCGGAATCGATCGCGCCCTGTCGAAGCTTCACTCATGTCACGCATGCCTCGTAGCTGTCGAAACGTCGGCGTTGATCGTGCTCGCCTCGTTGTCGATCCGACCCCGGACCGCGAGTTTTCCCACCTTAGATCCCATGCCCACGGTAATTTCGTCTTGAGACTGGGGGCTAACGAAGCCACTTGTTGCTAGTCTCCTCTCGAACGCCCTTCGACCACTGGACAGCATCGCTCCACCTTTCGATTGAGCCACAGGCCCAAGGGCCGATCTATTGGACAAAGGTATCGATCTATACTTTCGGGTCGGATGATCGCGTTGCCATACGGCCCACCTGATCGCGCGCGCGTGCGATTGAAGTTCGCGATTGCGTCTATGGAAAGACACCCGGTCTCTTGAGTTTGCGAAAAAAACCTGGCTTGGACAGGCGCTGAAGGTGTTTCCATCGCAACTTCGGGTCGATCAATACGTTCGTCCAATGGACTCTGCGCCGTGCTTCTGACCTAATTGTTGGTGATCGCGAAAAAAGGCGCTTCGACTGCAGCCTAAGTGTGCAAGATTCTTTGCGACGGCGCCCATAGAGAGGGCGTGCCAAGCGACCGCTAGCGGGCCGATCGAAATAAACCGGGAGAAGACGTGTCAATTGATTAACTGCAACGCACCGTTGACTGTTGTATTCTTGTCGCTGCTCTTCGTCCTCTCCGCGGCGCGAGCTCTGGGGCAATGTGCCGGCAAAGTCTCATCTCCAGCAGTCGTTGCGGAATGTGCCGCTCGCGAAACCCCTCGCGAGGGAACGGCCATTCTCGATTCCGCTCAGCCGTATACCCTTGCTGAGCTGATCGACGTTGCCGAGCAGCACAACCCGAGCACGCACATGGTCTGGGAGCGCGCAAAACAGAAGGCGGGCGAACTGGGTTTGGCAAAAAGCGCTTATTATCCAAAGCTCGACGGCTTGGCTGTTTTCGGCGACGAGAGATTGATCAATCCGTTCCCGGAGCCGCTGGCTCCTCGCGGTTACGTCATGGTTGAAGTGCCCGTTGTCCGGCCCGAAGTCACGCTCCAATATCTCATCTTTGACTTTGGTAAGCGCGAAGCGGGTGTCGACTCCGCCAAAGACGAGAAGTTTGCGGCGGGCGCGGACCTGATTCAGGTGAACCAGGCTCTGGCGTTGCGTGTTGCAAGTGCCTACTACTTGTTAGTGACTGCACAGGAGAGATTGCAGGCCGCTCAGGACACATTGCGAACTGCAAAGACTACGCAGGATGCGGCTGAAAACAGACTGAACAACGGGCTTGCGACTCTTCCCGATGTTCTCAATGCCCGTGCCGAAACGGCGCAGGCGGTGTTCGACGAGGAATCTGCGGACGGGGACGAAAAAGTTGCACGCGTCAAGCTGACCGAAGCCGTTGGAGCTGATCCGTCCCCGAACATAGTGATCGACAACCAAAGGAGCGCGTCTTTGCCGAACAGGCTCACCATGTCAATCGACGCGCTCATCGATCGCGCGATGAAGGATCGCCCCGAACTCATGGCTCAAATTCTGCGAATCCGCTCCGCCGGGGCTCGCATTCGTGCAGCCCAGGCTGAGTACAGACCGCAGATCGCAATATCGGGATCGGTTGCGCAAACCTCCCTGTGGCCGACGGCAGATTACGGCCAGCTCGGTTCCGCGAGTGAGCCAACGTGGTCGATTGAGCTCGGCGTTCATTGGCGCATTTTTGACGGAGGCGAGCGCAGAAGCGAGCTGTTGATCGCCGAGTCGGAACATCGGAAAGCAGCGGATGAACTGACGGAGATTCATGATCAGACGACGCGCGAGGTCTGGACCGCTTACATCGCATTCCAGACTGCATTGCGAAAGCATGAGGCCGCATTGGCGCTTCTGGACGCCGCCAATGCCTCCTACTCGGCGTCGCTCGATGCATACAAATATGGAGTCCGAAACCTCGTTGACGTTGTTACTGCGGAAAATCAGTTAGCCCAGGCTCGACTATCCAATGTCTCCGCACGGTCAGAATTATTTCTTGAGGCGGTAGATCTTGAATTCGCTACCGGAAACCTGCTGAGGGAAGAACCGCTAGCGACTGTACTTCAATCTGCTGGCGATCACCAATGAGTTCGCCGAAACCGTAATTGCTCTCACCGGCACGAGGGTATCGTCGATACCCATTGCATGGCGGAAGAGGCGCGTCGTCGATATCGTCAATCGCGATCAGGCGAGACGAGCGAGTCGCGGATTTATTGAACGAAGGTGTCGATCGATGCTTTCGTCCAATAGATGTGCTTTTGCTGCTCTGGCCTAATCGTATGGTCACGTCCATTGAAGTCGAATGGCGGAGACCACCAATGGGCGAGTGATTCCACTGTGAGCGGCCCTGGAATGGCGTCAATACTCTCGTCGCAAGCCGCGCCGATGGTGTTCGTTGTCGACGATGACGTCTCTGTGCGTGAATCCCTGGAATACTTGATTCGCTTTGAGGGCTGGGATCCGGTGACGTTTGGATCGGCGCGGGACTTTCTGGCTCATCCTCGTGTTTTTGTTCCAAATTGTCTCGTGCTCGATGTCTCACTTCCGGACCTGAATGGCCTGGAGGTGCAAGAGCGAATAGCCACCGAAATGCATGAGATGCCGATCATCTTCATCGCCGGCTATGGCGATGTGCCAACAACAGTGCGAGCCGTGAAGCCCGGAGCGCAGGAGTTTTTCACGAAGCCCTTCAACGATGATGTTCTGTTGACCGCCATCCGGGTGGCCCTTGAACGTAGCCGGATTGCTCTTTCATCCGAGGCGAGGATGAAGGCGCTTAGAAACTGTTACGCGTCTCTCACCGGCCGTGAACGGCAAGTAATGTCACTGATCGTATCTGCTCGGTCGAACAGGCACGTAGGCAATGAACTTGGCATCACCGAGGTCACCGTGAAGGCGCATCGTGGAAAGGTAATGGAGAAGATGAAGGCAGGCTCAGTCCCCGATCTGGTTGAGATGGCGGGACGGCTCTCCGCACACGTTCTCCGACGGAAACCGTCACGCGAAGCGGCTATCGATTCTGGAGACGTGTAATGAGCTGCGCAGTTTGTGGAACTGCAAACCAGCGTGCCTGCGCTCTCCATAAGGCATTTTTTATGGCTGACATTGACAAACCAATACCAAGGAGCAATGGACATTCTTGCTTGGGATAGCGCTTGTTTGTGTCATGAAGTGCGCGCGGAATGGGATCGCTATGGAGAATGCCAATCGTTGCTGGGCCGATCTCGAGACACTCCACGCGCGGTCGCTCACGTTGGATTCAGCGACCCCGGCGCACGGTTGTGAACACAGGCTCCTATAGCGGGTCATACGGAAGCGAAACTGCACCCATGAAGTGCTCTCAGCAAACGAAAAGCAGACGCTTTTGAGCTTAATGGGCGTGTAACCAATGAGGTGGAATGATGAAGGCGACGCAACTGTTGCATGACGTGGGCCAGAGTCTCTGGCTCGACAATATTACCCGCTACCTGCTGGACAACGGCAGACTTAATCAATACATCGACGAGCTGTCGATCACCGGGCTCACCTCGAATCCTACGATCTTTGACCATGCGATCAAGAACAGCGCCACGTATGACTCCGCGATCGTTCAGAAGAGGGAACAGGGCTTCTCGGGCGAGGCACTGTTTTTCGATCTTGCCATCGAGGACCTCACGCGAGCAGCAGATCTATTCCGGCCCATCTACGAAAAGACCAACGGAGTTGACGGGTGGGTGTCGCTGGAGGTGTCCCCCCTACTCGCGTTTGACGCGGCCAGCACTCTCTCGGCCGCCAAAGAGTTGTTTGGACGGGCGCATCGCCCTAACCTGTTCATCAAGATTCCAGGCACTATGCAAGGCCTCCCCGCGATCGAGGAGGCGATCTTCGCGGGTATCCCTATTAACGTCACGCTCCTGTTTTCGCGCGAGCAATACCTGGCAGCAGCCGAGGCATTCCTCCGCGGAATTGAACGGCGAGTTGCAGCTGGCCTCAATCCGCGTGTCGATTCTGTAGCCTCGGTATTCGTCAGTCGATGGGATGCTGCTGTGGCCAGCAAGGTGCCTGACGCCCTCCGCAACCAACTTGGGGTCGCCATCGCCAAGCGCACGTATAAGGCGGCCAGCGCTCTTCTGAGCTCCAGCCGCTGGCAGCGTATTTACAACCTCGGCGGCCGCCCACAACGTTTGTTGTGGGCCAGCACGGGGACCAAAGATCCGAAAGCGTCTGAAATTCTCTACGTCAAGGCACTGGCTGCGCCTTTCACCGTGAACACCATGCCCGAGGGGACATTGAAGGCGCTGGCGACCCACAGTGATCTAGGCGAATTGCTGCCAACCGACGGCGGAGATAGCGAAGAAGTTCTGGCAGAGTTCGCCAAAGCTGGTGTCGATATCGATGCACTCGCCGCGCAACTTCAAACTGAAGGAGCCGAATCCTTCGTCAAGTCGTGGAATGACCTGATGGGGGTCATTTCTTCTAAGGCTGCGTCGCTCGATAAGAGCGCCACGCCGCAACCCGTCAGCTAATCAGGGTCAAGCCAGAGTCGGCTCGCTGGGCGCTGGGCACAAAGGAGCACAAAAAATGGCAGAACGTGTTCAACCATTGGTAACAAAGCCAACTACCGGGCAGTCGGCGTGGAACGCCCTGGCGTCGCATCAGACGAAGGTCTCGAAGCTGCATCTGCGCCAGCTTTTCGCGGAGGACCCGAAACGCTGTGAACGAATGACGATCGAGGCCGCCGGCCTGTATCCGGATTAATCCCAGAACCTCGTTACCGATGAGACGCTCGGGCTTCTTCTTCAACTTGCGAAGGAATCTGGGCTGCACGCGCGCATTAAAACATGTAACGCTCAATGGAGAACACGCAACTCATGACACCGGGCCGGTGTACCGGGGTGAACCGAGAACGAAAGGACAGCACTCTTTTTATCAGCTGATCCATCAGGGAACCCGGCTCATCCCCTGCCATTTCATCGCCTTCGCCAATCCGCTGAATCCGTTAGGCCGCCATCATGACATGCTGCTCGCCAATGTTTTCGCTCAGACAGAAGCGCTGGCGTTCGGTAAAACTCCTGAGCAAGTTAGGGCTGAAGGCACTCCCGATTGGCTGGCGCCGCACCGCGCCTTCGAAGGCAACAGGCCGTCGAATACGATTCTTGTCGAGCGCCTCACGCCCGGAGCGCTCGGCAAATTGGTCGCCCTCTATGAGCATGCCGTCTTCACTCAGGGGGTTATCTGGAACATCGACTCATTCGACCAATGGGGAGTGGAGCTGGGGAAGGTTCTCGCGCAGCCCATCATCGCCGAAATTGAGAATCCGGTGGATCCCCCGCTGAACCACGATAGCTCAACGAACACTCTCATTCGGCGGTACCGCAACCTTAAGAAGCAGCAATGACAGCCATTGCGAACACGTCAGTGTACCCGTCGGAGTTCCAGAAACGGCCTTATACATCTGGCTTCATCCGGCTCAGTTTGCCGCAGGAACACAAAAAGAAAGCCGCCTCCGCATAACCCCTTCGGCGCTGCATATTTGTTTCCGCCGACCGGCTTCACCGCCGCCGGCCCCACATCTGAAGTTCCTCCGCCGACGTCTCAATTCTGGGTGGTTCTTGGAAGCGCGCTTTACGGTTTAACGATCGTGGCAAGGAGTGCGGAAAGGCCATTCCACGCGATCTGGATGCCGATGCAGAGCAGGATGAACGCAATCACTCGGAGGATGCCGTGGGCAGTCGAGGGCGCGACGGCCTTGGAGACTTTCGGGGCATACGCATAGCAGAAATAACAGAGCACCGTGATGACAACTACGGCGAGAGGCACTCCAAGGTGGGCGAGAATGCTTGGGACCAGAGTTCGATTGGAAATGTGCGCGGTGAGGGTCAGTAATCCAACCAGCGTCCCAGGCCCTGAAGTAATCGGAAATGTAAACGGATAGAAGATCCCCTCCTCAAGATGTTGTATTTCTGTTTGGTCCTGCGACCCGCACTCTTCCTCTTTGTTCCTGGTGTTGTCGCCAACGCTTTTCTCATTCAGCACTCCCCATCCCATGGCAGCGAGGACAATGCCGCCCGAGAGTTGAACGATGGGTAGAGAGATGCCGAAGAAATTGAGGATGGCGGCGCCCAGCAGCTCAATAATCGCGAGGAAGACGATGTTATTGATCGCAATTCTTCGCGCCAGCGATCGAAAGACCTTTGACGGCTGATCGCCGACCAATCCGAGAAAAACAAGAGAAGACCCGATAGGATTGATCAGCGGTAAAAGCACGCTGAAGGCGATCAGGAATGTGGTCCAGAGCGGCAAGAGCGTCCCCCCGCTGGTTGAATGTTAAGGCAAGCGCCCGCAGTGCTCTTCCCAATAAAGCTTGACGTATGAAACAGCGCGCCCATACGAAAGTGTCGTTAGCACATGATATGGCCGGTGTTTTTAGCGAATGAAATGTCCGCTTTTCGGGCGGCGAGGATGGAACCATGCGCGAGAGCATGGAAATCTATTCGAGGGCCGCGGCGGAGCGGGCGATGAAGTTACAAGAAATGTTGTTACGAGCCACAGCTGGGAAGATCAAGTGGTGGCGGGCAGCGGAGTTGATCGG
>JASHOC010000353.1 GCA_030041305.1 Acidobacteriaceae bacterium | reverse complement strand
ATGGACAATCTCAGTTCGCACAAGGTCAAAGGGGTGCGCGAAAAAATCGAGGCGGCAGGAGCTCAGTTGCTCTATCTGCCGCCGTACTCGCCCGACCTGAATCCCATCGAAAAGGCCTGGGCCAAGCTCAAACAACTGCTGCGCGCAGCCAAGGCGCGGACCAAAGAGGCACTCGATCAGGCCATCGCCGAAATGCTCCCGCTGCTCACGGACGAGGATGCAAAAGCTTGATTCAGACTCCCCTTCAATGCTCTACAGCAATAGGAGAAATGCTCTAGAACTCCGAAAAATTGGCTCCCGTCGCTGCCCGCCGCAAAGTTCATAACAGGCTCTAGGAGTCTGTCGGAAATAGATTTCTGATCGTTTAGAATCAACAACTTACGAATTCTACAGATTTTCGTATATCGTTGATTCTAAATCAGTTATGAAATCAAAAAGTTCAATCTCCGACACACTCCTAGTCCCTATCTCCCTTTTCCCCTCAGATTTCCAGCATCCGGTCCAACGCCACGCGGGCCCAGTGCTTTACGTTGGCGCGCACCTGGATGTGGTTGACGACACGGTCCTCGACGAGGTTTTCGAGCGCCCATGCCAGGTGCTGCGGGCTGATGCGGTACATCGTAGTGCAGAGGCAGCCGGTGTCGTCGAGAGTAACGATCTTTTTGCCTTCCGGGGCGAAGCGGCGAGCCAAACGGTTGACGAGATGAATTTCAGTGCCGATGGCCAAGGAGGACCCGGCCGGAGCCTGCTCAACAAGGGCAATGAGGCGTTCGGTCGAGCCGAGAGCGTCGGCCTTTTGGCAGACCTCGAAGCGGCACTCGGGATGAACGATGACCTGAATGCCAGGATACCTGGCGCGGACCTGATCCACATGGCCGGGCAGGAAGCGCTGATGAACCGCACAATGGCCTTTCCAAAGCAGGATGCGGCTGGCGGCGAGGCGCTCGCGGGTTTGGCCACCCTGAATCGCCCACGGATCCCAAACCGTCATCTCCTCCAAAGGTAAACCCATGGAATGGCCGGTGTTGCGGCCCAGGTGCTGGTCGGGCAAGAAGAGAATGCGCCGGCCGCGGGCAAAGGCCCAGCGGAAGGCCGCGCCCGCGTTCGATGAGGTGCAGACCAGGCCGCCCTGCTCCCCGCAAAAGGCTTTGATGGCGGCGGTTGAATTCATATAGGTGAGCGGTATGGTCTCGTCCGCGAGGCCGAAACGCTCCAGTCCTTCCCAGCAGTCCTCCACCTGGGAAATGTCGGCCATGTCGGCCATCGAGCAGCCGGCGTTCAAATCGGGCAGGATCACCCGTTGGCCTTCGCGGCTGAGGATATCGGCGCTCTCGGCCATAAAATGAACGCCGCAGAAGACGATGTATCGCGCGTCGGTTTCCGAGGCGATTTTCGAGAGCTTGTAGCTGTCGCCAGTAAAGTCGGCAAAGCGGATCACTTCGTCGCGCTGGTAGTGGTGGCCGAGCAGGATCGTGGATGCGCCCAGGCGTTCGCGGGCTTCGGCGATGCGGCTGTCCATCGAGTGGTCGGGGAGGGCCAGGTAGTTCTCGAGGCTGCAGGCTTCGCCGCTCTGCGGCGCGGCCGCGGTCATTTCTTCAAGAGCCAGAGTCATCATCTTCCGCCTTCAGTCCGTTGTGCGGACGGGGATGTTGAAAGCAATCGCGGCTGCAGCGGATGCGCCCGATTCCACCCGCCGAACGGCAAGTCCAAATCCAGGAGAAGCATCCACGGGGTTGTTGCAGCCCTTGTCCTACGATGGACGCTGAACGAGCCCGGCGGACTGGGGAATATCCGACGGGCAACGCCGATTCCAACTACCTCCATTGTAACGCAGGCGTAACAGCCGCCTCCCGAGACCCGCGCAGGAGAGGAAATGGCCTGCAGCTTGCGGGTTCGAACGCCGGCGGCTATAAAGTCCTGATATGGCTGAACTGGAGCGGATTCTCATCGGCGACGCGGCCGCCGCAGCGCCCGACGCCATTGTGCAGGGGTTGGCGGATGAGCTTGTCCATCGAACCATAAGCGGCGTGCCCCGCACCATCTACCAGGAGCTATGGCACGTGGCCTTCTGGATGGAGTTGAGCATCGACTGGATTCGCGGCATTGAAACGCCGTATCCGGCGCATGCTACGGGCGGGTTTCCGAGCCATGAGGCAACCCGGCGCGAAACCTGGGAGCAATTGCGAGAGCGCTTTCTGGCCGGGCTTAACGCAGCTGCGGCGGCGGCGCGCGATGCAGCCCGGCTCGAGTTCACCGTCCGCTGCCCTTCGCAGCCGGGAATGCCGGTGCGGACCATGACTGTGCGCGAGCAACTGGAGAACATGGCGGCGCACAACACCTACCATCTGGGGCGGATCGTGCTGATGCGGCAGATGCTTGGCGCATGGCCGCCGGCCGCGGCCGGCTATACGTGGTGAGAGAATAACCAGTACAGATTGCTCTGGCTCATTGCTTTCTCGCTGGGCTGTGGAACGCCGCGGCGCTTCGAGGGAGCGAAGACAAAACCAGTCGGCAACCTAGGCCGTACGCGCTGTTTGTGAGCAAAGTCCGCGGCCATATATCATAAAGTTTCATGGGAATTTCGCCGCCAATAGAAGCCGCCAACTTGGGCATGGCCGACTCGCTGATCCTGATGGTGCTGGCCCTGGTGGTCTTCGGACCGCGCCGGCTGCCCCAGATCGGCCGCCAGATCGGCAAGCTGATGTACGAGTTCCGCAAGGCCTCAAACGACTTCAAGTTCCAGATGGAGGAGGAATTGCGCAACGCCGAAGAAGCCGACCGGCGCAAGCGCGAAGAAGCCGAGCGGCAACGGTCGCTGACGCTCGTTCCGCCGCCGCAGCCGGCGGCGACAGAGACGGCTGCTCCGGCTGCCGAATCGGGAACCGTCGCGGAGGTGACGCCGCCGGCCCCCATCGCGGGCGAAGGTTCCCCCGAGCAGGAAGACTATTCTTACGAAACCTATGCGGATTCGGCCGCGGCCTACGAGAGCCAAGCGGCTCCTGCCGAGACAACGGCTAAAGCGGATTCTGTCGCTCCGGCGGAAACCGCGGCCCCTGCCGAAAGCGCAGCTCCGACGCCCCTCCAGGTACGGCCGCCTTTGACGGGCGATCCCGTTCCGGCAGCGCGGCCGGGAAGCGCATACAGCAGTGCGCCACCCTCCGTGACCAGTGCTGCCGAGGAACCTCAGGTGGGCCGCGGTCCGGAACCAGGCGCAGCGCCGGCCGAAGTGAATCATCGCCAGATAGAAGCCGCGGCGGAAGAGCACGAGGCGGCAGCGGAGCCGACGGCGCGTCATGGTTGATCCCGCAGAGGCAGTCAGCAAGGCGCGGGCGGCGGTAAGCGAGCGCGCAGAGCTCCCCGGCATGAGCCTGATGGAGCACCTCGACGAGCTCCGCCGGCGCATCATCCACTCCGCCATTTATCTCGGCCTCGGCTTTGCCGTGGCCTGGATCTTCCACAACCGCATCGTCGAGGTCTTTCAGGCGCCGCTGATCCGTATTCACAAGACCCTGATGTTTACGCATCCCATGGATGCCCTGAACCTGTATCTGCAGGCTTCACTGACCGCGGGCGCCATTCTCGCCGCGCCTTTCATTCTGTATGAGGTGTGGCTGTTCATCGCGCCGGGGCTTTACCAGAAGGAACGGCGCTTCGTCGTGCCGTTCATGGCGGCCACGGTGGGCCTGTTTCTTTCCGGTGCGTCGTTCGGCTATTTCTGGGTGTTGCCGGCGGCGATCAAGATTCTGGTTGTGGATTTCGGCCATAATTTTACGCCCATGATCAGCATCGAGGATTACACCGGCTTCTTTCTGTCGATCATCCTGGGCCTGGGCGTCAGCTTCGAACTGCCCATCCTTGTCTTCTTTCTGGCCCTGTTCGGCGTCGTCAGCCCCAAGTTTCTGTGGAAGAACTTCCGCTACGCGATCTTGGTGATCTTCTTGGCGGCGGGCGTCATTTGCCCGATGCCGGACCCCTTGAGCATGTGCATCTACGCGACGCCGATGCTGGCGCTTTATATGATCGGGATCGCCGTGGCGTGGTGGGTCCACCCCTCGCGCAAGAAGGCCAAGGAGGGAGTGTAATGCGCTTCTCTTCTCCCCGAATTGCCAAGGGAATTGCGTCTGGATTGTTGTTGCTCGCGCCCCTCGCCAGTCCTGCGCAGCAACACTTTGACGGGGCCAAGGCGCTTGAATATGCGCGCGAATTCGTGTCCCTCGGGCCGCGCTGGCCCACCGGGCCAGGACACGCCAAAGCCGAACAGTTTCTGCGTGACCACTTTTTGCGCGACCACGACCAGTTGCAGGAAGACAAGTTTACGGCCGATACGCCCGTCGGGCCGGTGGCGATGTGCAATTTTATTGTGCGGTTTCCGGGAGCGAAGAACGGCATCGTCGTGCTGGCTTCGCATTACGAGACCAACTATCCCTTGCGCAACATCAACTTCGTCGGCGCCAACGACGGCGGTTCGACAACCGGGCTGCTCATGGCCATCGCCGACCGCCTTCGCGACGAGGCGGCGCGCTCACGCGACAAGAAGCTGGCCGGCTACTCGGTGTGGCTGGTGTTTTTCGACGGCGAAGAGGCCATCCAAAGCTGGTCGGCCTCGGACTCGACGTACGGCAGCCGTCACCTGGCGGCCGAGTGGGGCCGCGATGGAACCTTGGGTCGGATCAAGGCCTTCCTGCTCGCCGACATGATCGGCGACAAGAACCTGGATATTCAGCGCGAGACCAATTCCACTCCCTGGCTCGTGGACCTGGTCGCGCAGGCGGTGAAAAAGTTCGGGTATGAGAAGTACTTTTTCCAGCAGGACATGGCGGTCGAGGACGATCATTTGCCGTTTGTGCAGCGTGGCGTGCCGTCGATCGACGTCATCGATTTGGATTATGGGCCGAACAATAGTTATCACCACACGGCGCAGGACACCATGGATAAAATCAGCGCGCATAGCTTGACCATTGACGGAGACGTGTTCCTGGAGTCGATCCGGCTGCTGAATGCGCGGTGACGAAACTTCTAGCTGTCGGCTTTCAGCTTTCAGTTTCTCCAGTGGCGGATATTGAATTTTTGCTTTCGAAGACCAGCAAGAAACTGGGGGCAGGAGCCGACAGCTGAAAGCTGAGAGCTGATGCAACTCGTTGGAAGGGAATCGCGATTGGCGCACGCGGAAATCGGCATCATCGGGGGCAGCGGGCTGTACACCATGCCCGGATTTACCAACATTTATGAAGAGCGGGTGGAAACGCCCTTTGGCGCGCCGTCGGATGCGTTTATGCTGGGCGAGTTGGAGGGACGCAAGGTGGCCTTCCTGGCGCGCCACCGACGCGGGCACCGCATTTTGCCTTCGGAGCTGAACTTCCGCGCGAATATTTACGCCTTCAAGAAACTCGGCGTGGAGCGGATCGTTTCCGTCTCCGCGGTGGGCTCGCTCAAGGAGGAACACAAGCCCACCGACTTCGTGATGCCCGACCAGTTCATCGACCGCACCTATCTTCGCGTCTCGACGTTTTTCGGCGACGGCATCGTGGGCCACGTGGCTTTTGGCGATCCGGTGTGCGCCACCGTGGCGAAAGCAGCGGCTGACGCCTGCGCGGCCGTGGGCGTGGTGGGCAAACTCGGTGGAACCTATGTTTGCATGGAGGGGCCGCAGTTCTCCACCAAGGCGGAATCGAATCTTTATCGCAGTTGGGGCGCGGATGTGATCGGCATGACCAACCTGCAGGAGGCGAAGCTGGCGCGCGAGGCGGAGATCTGCTACGCCACGGTGGCGATGGTCACCGACTACGACTGCTGGCGCGAGGGCCATGACGCAGTGACAGTCGAGGAGATCGTAACTGTGCTGCACAAGAATGCCGACAACGCCTGCAAGGTGGTCAAGGGCGCCGTTGCCGCCATGCCGCGCGAGCGAAGTTGCGCCTGCGCAACAGCGGCAAAGTACGCCATCCTGACGCAGCCCGACGCGATTCCCGAAGCGGCCAAAGAGCGGCTGAAGTTGCTGTTCGGCAAATACATGGGATGGTAGATCTGAGCGGAGATAGCGGGGCTCGCGGAGCTATCGAAAGCTACAAAACCGCACTAGCTCCGCGCCCTCCGCTAGCGCCGCGAACACTGCTAGTGTTGATTCGCTAGCCTTACCCAGCAAGGAGAAACGGTATTCATGGCCATTACCGTCGTTGGCAGCATAGCTTACGATTCGATTGAGACGCCCGTCGGCCGCCGCGAGCGCTGCCTCGGCGGCGCGGCGACTTACTTTTCGCTGGCGGCCAGTTATTTCTGCGATGTGCGCGTCATTGCCGTCGTGGGCGACGATTTCGGCTCCGAGCAGGAAGCCGTCTTCGCAGCTCGCAACATCGACATGCGGGGCATTGAGCACACCGCGGGCAAAAGCTTTTTCTGGGAAGGCTCCTACCTCGACAATCTGAACGAGGCCAAAACCCACACCACCGAGCTCAACGTCTTCGCGACCTTCAATCCGAAAATTCCCAACGCCTATCGCGATTCCGAGCTTCTGTTTCTGGCCAATATCGATCCGGTGCTGCAGAAACGCGTCCGCGACCAGATGCCGCAGGTGAAACTTGTGGCCGGCGACACCATGAATTACTGGATCAAAGACCACCGCGCGGCGCTTTACGAGGTGTTGAAGGGCCTCGACGTGCTGCTGATCAATGACACCGAGGCGCGCATGCTGGCCGGGAACAGCAACCTGGTGCAGGCGGCGCGCGCGGTGATGGCGCTGGGACCCCGACTCCTGGTGGTGAAGCACGGCGAGTACGGCGCCACCTTATTCCACGAATCTACTCCAAAGAGTAAAAGCGCGGAGCGCACCTTCCGCGCGCCCGCGCTGCCCCTCGAACAGGTCGTCGATCCCACCGGCGCGGGTGACAGCTTTGCCGGCGGCTTCGTCGGCTATCTCGCCTCGCAGCCAGAGCTCACGCCCGGCGCATTTCGCCGCGCCATGTTCTACGGCAGTGTCATGGGTTCGTTTGCCGTGGAGCGCTTCGGCACGGAGCGGCTGCAGCAGCTCTCGCGCGCTGAGATCGACGCCCGCTTTCATCTCTTTCGCGAGCTGACGCACCTTGACTGAGCGGTCCATGCGCATGCGCTGGAGCGGCCAGTTCGCGCATCCGGAGAAGCCTGCGCGCGCTGAGTTTCTTGACGTTCTTGCCGGTTGCGCGGCGGCTTCGCTGGCGGCCATCGTGTGGAGCTGGCGGCATGCCGCGCTGTTAAATTACGGCGACGCCATCGCCCACCTGCACATCGCGCGCCGCATCTTCGATTCGCGGCGTCCGGGCCTTGAACAGTTTGGCTCGGTCTGGCTGCCCCTGCCGCATGTGCTGATGCTGCCCTTTGTGCAAGTGTACGCATGGTGGGCCAACGGGCTTGCGGGAACCATTCCTTCGGCGCTGGCGTATCTGGCCGCCTGCACAGGGATGTACCGGCTGGCGCGGCGTTGGCTCAAGCCCGCCGAGTCGGCGCTCGCGCTCTCTTTCTTTGCGCTCAACCCCAATCTGCTTTACCTCCAGACTACGGCGATGACCGAGCCGCTGTTTCTGTGCGAGATGATCTGGATTGTGGTGGGACTGGTTGAGTGGAGCGCCAGCCTCGACAGCGATCCCCGCCGCGCGGGCCGCCTGCAAGGCTGGATTGCCGTAGGACTGGTGGCGGCCGTCTTCACGCGCTACGACGGCTGGTTGATGGCGCTGTTGGCCTGGAGCGGGATCGGTGTGGCCCTGCTCAAACGCGGCCGGCTTCGCTCGTGGAGTTTCTGGATCGGAAGCATCGCAGTGGCGGCTGCGCCCGCAGTGTGGTTGGTGTACAACGCCGCAGTCTTCGGCGATTGGCTGGAATTCGCGCGCGGGCCCTATTCGGCTCACGCCATTGAGTTGCGCACCGCCCATGGCGCAGGTCCGCCGCATCCTGGGTGGCACAATCCCTGGGTCGCGCTGCACTTTTTTGTGAAGGTTTCCGAGATGGATGCCGTGGCCTGGGCGTGGGCAAACCTGGCGCTCGCGTTGAGCGCGCTGGGCACGGCGTGGGGCTGGATGGTTGCGCGTCGCAGAGCCTTTGCCTGGACGCTGCTGCTGTGCCTTCCTGTGCCGTTCTACGCGTACTCGGTCGCGTACGGTTCCGTGCCTATCTTTATTCCGCCCTGGTGGCCACACTCCTGGTACAACACACGCTACGGGCTGGAACTGCTGCCGGCACTGGCGCTCGGCCTGGCCTTCGTGATGCAGTTTGCGATCACCGCCGTGCGCGAATTCAAGCCGCAGTGGGCGAACTACGCGGTGTGTCTAATTGCCGCTCTCGTGGTGCTGAATGGGTGGGAACTGGTGCGCGGGCAGCCGCTCGTTTACGTCGAAGGCACAAAGAATATCGCTGCGCGCCGGCCGTTTGATGAAAACGTTCCGCCCGTGCTGCGGAAGCTGGTCTCGGATAGACCCGGCGGCGCGGTGCTGATGAATACTTCGGTGTATCCGGAGCTGGTGGCACTCACGGGAATTCCGCTGCGGCAGACAATCAACGAGAGCGACCAGTATATTTATCGCGATGCGCTGGCCGCCCCCGCCACTCATGCGGCCATTGTCCTGGCATTCGATGGCGACGAGATCGACCATGCGGTAAAGGCCCATCCCGCTGGACTCGCCGCAAT
>JASHOC010000352.1 GCA_030041305.1 Acidobacteriaceae bacterium | reverse complement strand
GTGGAGATGGTGATGCCGGGCGACAACGTGTCGCTGACGGTGGAGCTGATCACGCCGGTGGCGCTGGAGAAGGGCTTGCGCTTCGCCATCCGCGAAGGCGGACGCACGGTGGGCGCAGGCACCATTTCGGAGATTGTGAAGTAGGGGACGAGTTGTCAGTGGTCAGTGATCAGTTGTCCGTAAGGGCGCGCGGGCGCTTTGCCGGGGGCTGAGAGCTGAGAGCTGAAAGCTGGAAAGCGAAGCTATGGTAGGACAAAGAATACGCATCCGGTTGAAGGCATACGACTATCGCGTGCTTGACACCTCGACCGGCGAGATTGTGGACACGGCCAAGCGCACCGGGGCAACTGTGGCGGGGCCGATTCCCTTGCCGACCATCAAGAACAAGTACTGCGTGCTGCGTTCGCCGCACGTCGACAAGAAGTCGCGCGAAGAGTTCGAGATTCGCACTCACAAACGCCTGATCGACATCCTCGAGCCCACGCAGCAAACGGTGGACGCGCTGATGAAGCTCGACCTGCCGGCCGGCGTGGATGTGGAGATCAAGGCGTTCGAAAAATAGGTCGCCAGTGGTCGGTTATCAGTGGTCAGTTTCGGCATTCGCGGATAGACGAAAGCGGCTGGCGTTGGCAGGAGCAACTGATCACTGACAACTGATCACTGATTTTCCGGTGAGGACAAAATGGCGGTTACAGGAATTCTGGGCAAAAAGATCGGCATGACGCAGGTCTTCGACGAGAAGGGCGACGTGCACCCGATTACGGTGCTGCAGGCCGGCCCCTGCGTGATCACGCAGTTGAAGACCGCGGCCAAGGACGGTTACGAGGCCGCGCAGATTGGCCTGGTCGAGTTTGTGAAAGCTTCGCGCATCACCAAGGCGCAGGCTGGCCACTTGGCCAAGACCGAAGCGCCACCGGTCAAGCTGCTCAAGGAAGTCGATATCGAAGCCGGGGCCGACGGCTCGGATGGCGTCAAGGCGGGCGACCGCGTGCTCGTCGATATCTTTTCGGACGCCAAGTTTGTCGATGTGTCGGGCACGTCCAAGGGGCGCGGTTTCGCGGGCGTGGTGCGCCGCCATCACTTTGGCGGAGGTCCTAAGTCCCACGGCCACATGTTTCAAGTGCAGGGCTCCATCGGCGCTTCGAGTTTCCCGTCGCGCGTGTTTCCCGGCCAACGCATGCCGGGCCATCTCGGGACCGATCAGGTGACGGTGCGCAATCTCCGCATTCGCGGCATTGATCTTGACGAAAACCTGCTCATGGTCGAGGGCGCCGTGCCGGGTCCGCGTGATGGATACGTGCTGATTTCCAAAGCTAAGGCGCCCCCGCGCGAGCGCCGCGGTTTTGCCGGCGGCGGCACGGTTGACCCGCTCAAGGCGGCGAAGAAAGCGGCAGCGAAGCGCAAGTAGCCGGCTTCTAGCCTTCAACGATCGGCTTTCAGGATGAAGCTGAAAGCTGACTGCTGAAAGAAGAAAAAAATGGCAAACGTAGACGTACTGAACCTGAACGGCGAGAAGGTGGGCTCGATGGAGCTCTCCGACGCGATTTTCGGGCCCGACCAAGTGAACGAGGCTCTGCTCTGGGAAGCGGTAAAGCACTACCGCGCTGCGCTGCGCCAGGGCACACACGCCACCAAGAACCGCAAGCTGGTGGCCGGGTCGGGCAAAAAGCTGTGGAAGCAGAAGGGGACGGGCCGCGCGCGCGTCGGCTCGGTGCGGTCGCCCTTGTGGCGCCATGGCGGCACGGTCCATGGGCCGCAGCCGCGCAGCTACGAGTACCCCTTCCCGCGCAAAAAGCTGCTGGGCGCGCTGCGCTCGGCGCTGGCCGCCAAACTGGCCGACGGCAAGCTGACCGTGGTCGATTCGTTCGAGATCAAGGAAGCGAAGACCAAGCTCTTCTACAACGCGCTGAACAAGCTCGGCGTCACGCGCACCGTGCTCCTGGTCGAGAACGGCGAAACGCTCACGCAGGCGCTGGTGCTGGGCGCGCGCAACCTCCAGGGCGTGGAGCTCATGCTGAACAACGAGGTGCACCCCTACGACTTGTTGCGCTATGAGCGAGCCATCTTTTCGCGCCCCGCCATAGAGCAGCTCGCCGAGGCTCTCCAGAAGTCCGTTTCGAAGCGCAAGGCCGCTCAAGAGAAGCCCGAAGCCGAAAAGGAGGCCGCCTGATGCCCCGACTGTACACCATCCTTCGCCGCCCGATCATTACCGAAAAAGGCTTGGGCGTCAAGGAGACTGAAGGCACGCTGGTCTTCGATGTAGCGCCGGACGCCACCAAGACCGAGGTGAAGGAAGCCGTGGAGACGCTTTTCAAGGTCAAAGTGGCTGCGGTGCGGACGGCCAATTTCGCCGGCAAAGAGCGCCGCAGAGGCAGATACGCCGGCTACCGGCCGGATTGGAAAAAAGCCTATGTGCGGTTGAAAGCCGGCGAAAAACTCCCCGAGTATGTGAGCAACTTGTAAGAGACGGGTTCGCCGTTCACAGTGCATCGATGATGGCAGCTTCGAGCGACAGGAACTGAGAACGACGAACTGAGAACTGCGAACTCAAGGAAAACCACGATGGCAATCAAAACCTACCGACCGATGACCTCGACGTTGCGCTTTCAAACGTCATTGGCCAACGACGATCTGACCACCGATGCGCCTCATAAGCCGCTGCTGGTGACGCGCAAGCGCACCGGTGGCCGGCGCAATTCGGGCGATCTGACCATCCGCCACCATGGCGGCGGCCACAAGCAGAAGATCCGGCTCATCGACTTCAAGCGGGACAAGGCTGGTGTGCCGGGCAAAGTAGCGACTATCGAGTACGACCCCAACCGCTCGGCGAGGATCGCCCTTGTGCACTACGCCGACGGCGACAAGCGCTACATCTTGCAGCCGGTGGGACTCAGGGTAGGCGCCACCGTGACTTCGGGGCCGGAAGCCGACATCCTGGTGGGAAACGCTCTGCCGCTCAAGAACATTCCTGCCGGCACCACGGTCCATGCCGTCGAGTTGAGGCCGGGCAAAGGCGCCCAAATGGCGCGCTCGGCGGGCGCGCAGGCGCAGTTGGTGGCCAAGGAAGGCGAATACGCCCTGCTCAAACTGCCCTCGGGCGAAACGCGAAAAGTGCTCGCCGAGTGCATGGCGACCATCGGCCAAGTGGGCAATACCGATCATGAGAATGTCTCCATTGGCAAAGCCGGGCGCAAGCGCTGGATGGGCATCCGGCCCACCAATCGCGGCGTGACCATGAATCCCGTGGACCACCCGCATGGCGGCGGCGAGGGCAAAACCTCCGGCGGACGCCATCCGGTGACCCCGTGGGGCCAGCCCACGCGCGGCTACAAGACGCGCAACAACAAGCGGACCGACACGTTTATCGTCGCCCGCAGGACGAAGTAGAAGGGCAGCCGCTAGCTTCTAGCTTCTAGCTATCAGCGCAAATGCGGCAAACGAGAATTTCAAGCGATAGCTCGGCAGATGGCTCGGGCAGGAAAGAGCTGGAAGCTAAAAGCTAGGAGCTAGGAGCTAAGCAGTTATGGCACGTTCGACAAAAAAAGGGCCGTTTGTGGATGCGCATTTGAGCGTGAAGATCGAAGCGCTGAATCAGGCCAATGAGAAGAAGGTGGTTAAAACCTGGGCGCGGCGCTCCACCATTTTTCCCGAGTTTGTAGGCCACACCATCGCCGTGCATAACGGCAAGAAGTTCGTGCCCGTGTACGTCACTGAGAACATGGTGGGGCATAAGCTCGGCGAGTTTGCGCCCACGCGCTCCTTTAAGGGTCACACCGGCGGAGCCAAGGCCCCCGTGGAAACCGCAGCCAAGCCGCGGTGAAGCAGCTTTTGGCGGTTAGCTTTCAGCTATCAGTTTGGCTGAGGTTGAACCGGCGGCATGGGCGGCGCGCATTGAACAGCCGGATGAGCCGAAATTTCGTCCGGTGGAAAAGAAGCTGAGAGCTGATGGCTGAAGGCTGATGGCTCGCATTTGAGGAAAGCAGAAATGGCAGTCGAGACTAGAGAATTTCGGGCGTCAGCGCGGTACCAGCACGTATCACCGCAAAAAGCGCGTCTGGTGCTGGATCTGATCCGGGGACGCGGCGTGCAGGAGGCGCTGGAAACGGCCGCCTTCACCAAGAAGCGCATCGCCCCGGTGGTTTATAAGCTGCTCGCTTCGGCGGTGGACAACGCCAAGTTCCTGGCCAGCGAAGAGGGTTTCGACCTGGACGTGGATAACCTCTACGTCAAGCAGGCGCTGGCCAATGATGGTCCGCGCATGAAGCGCATTCGTCCGGCGCCAATGGGCCGCGCCTATCGTTACCAGCGTCGGCTCACGCACATCGTGCTTTCCGTGGCTGAGCGGGAATCTTCGGAGAACCTGGTGACCAGGGCGGAAGAGCCGGAACCGAAGGCGGCGAAGAAAAAGGCCGGCAAGAAGGCCTGAGAGGTTTTTGAGAGGAAGCATATGGGACAGAAAGTCCATCCATACGGATTCCGGTTGGGAATCAACAAACCGTGGCGCTCGCGCTGGTTTTCTGAGCGCGAGTACGACAAGCTCCTGGTCGAGGACGTGAAGCTCAAGGCCGAGCTGCGCGAAAAGCTCAAGGCCGCCGGTGTCAGCTCGGTGGAGATCGAGCGGCCGGGCAACAAGCTGCGCTTCTTGATCCGCACCGCCCGGCCCGGCATCGTCATCGGCCGCAAGGGCGCGGAGATCGAGAAGCTCAAAACCGAGCTCGGCAAGCGCACCAATCGCGATGTCTTCATCGACATCATCGAGGTGAACAAGCCCGAGCTCGACGCGCAGCTGGTGAGCGAAAATATCGCCCTGCAGCTCGAAAAACGCGTCAGCTTCCGCCGCGCCATGCGCAAGAGCGTCGATTCGGCGCTGCGTTTCGGCTGCAAAGGCATCAAGGTGCGGGTTTCCGGCCGCTTGAATGGAAATGAGATTGCCCGCTCTGAGTGGTATCTGCAGGGCCGCCTGCCGTTGCATACGCTGCGCGCCGACGTCGATTACGGCTTTACCGAAGCCAACACCACCTATGGCGTGATCGGCGTCAAAACCTGGATCTATCGCGGCGACATTTACGAGCAGAAGCGCCGCCAGCAGCAGCCGGCAACCACGACAGGAGTGTTTTAGAGGCAAGTGGTCAGTGATCAGTTGTCAGTGGTCAGTGACTCGCGACGGTTGGGATCGAACTATCGAGCGGAGCTGGTTCCGAGAGTCTAAGCGGCCATGATCAATAAAGAAAACTGACCACTGATCACTGACAACTGACGACTGAGGTTCTTTTTATGTTGATGCCGAAGAAAGTGAAGTTTCGCAAGCAGCAGAAGGGCAAGCGCCGCGGCAAGGCCTGGCGCGGCGCCGCGCTGTCATTCGGTGAATATGGGCTGAAGGTGATGGAGTGCGGGTACATTACCGATCGGCAGATCGAAGCCAGCCGTATCGCCATGACTCGCTTTGTCAAGCGCGGCGGCAAGATCTGGCTGCGGCTGTTTCCGGATAAGCCCATCACCAAGAAGCCGGCCGAAGTCCGCATGGGTTCGGGCAAGGGCGCGCTCGACCACTGGGTCGCGGTGGTGCGGCCCGGCAAGATTCTGTTCGAGATGGAAGGCGTGGCGCCGGAAGTGGCCGAGGAAGCGATGCGGCTGGCGGCGCACAAGCTGCCGCTGAAGACCAAGTTCGTGCAACGGCCGGGCGTCGAGAAGATAGTAGCCGAGGCCAAATGAAAAGTCGGCTTTTGGCCGTCAGCTTTCAGCTTTTGTCTCTTCCGGCGGAATTGAAGAGCAATGCAGAAACGGGGCAAAGCTGAGAGCTGAAAGCTGAAAGCCGGGAGCTAAAAAGAAATGGAACTCCAGAAGATTCGCAGTTTAAGCGACGCCGAATTGGCGCACCAGGAGCGAACGACGGCCGATCAACTCTTCCGTCTGCGCTTTCAGGTCGCCATGGGACAAAACGATGGTGTCAAGAAACTCCGCCAGTTGCGCAAGGAGATCGCGCGCATCAAGACCGTGGCGCGCGAGCGTGAGCTCGGCATCCACGGCGAAGTTTCCGACGCCGCGGAAGGCGCGGAAGCCAATGGTGGCAATAAGAAGGGAGCCCGCAAATGACTTCGACCGAAGAATCAGCGCAGGCGCGGGTGTTGCGGCGCAATGAAAAAGTCGGACAAGTGGTTTCGACCAAGATGCAGAAGACCATCGTCGTCGCCGTCGAGATGCGCAAAGCTCATCCCAAATACAAGCGCATTGTGCGCGCCACCAAGAAGTTCTACGCGCACGACGAGCAGAGCTCGGCGCGGCTCGGCGACATGGTGCGCATCCGCGAGACGCGCCCGCTGAGCAAACTCAAGCGGTGGAACCTGGAAGAAATCGTAAGGCGCTCGACGCTGACCCAGATTGAAGATACGGCGCACGAGCCGGTCAGCTAGCGCGCAAGCAGGAAGGAGGGTCAACCCATGGCTGTGCAAATGAGAACCATGCTCGCCGTCGCCGACAACTCCGGCGCGCGCAAGCTGCAGGTGATTCTGCCCCTGGGCGGCGGGCTGGGCGTCAAGGCCAGGCTCGGCGACATTGTCACCGCAGCGGTCAAAGAAGCCTCGCCCGACGGCGCAGTGAAGAAGGGCAAAGTGGTGAAGGCGGTCATCGTGCGCACACGCAAGGAGCAGCGGCGGCGCGACGGCACCTATATCCGCTTCGATGAAAACGCAGCCGTGGTCATCGGCGACGATCACGAGCCGGTGGGCACACGGGTCTTCGGGCCCGTGGCCCGCGAGTTGCGCGAAAAGAAGTTTTTGAAGATCGCGTCCCTGGCCCCGGAAGTGGTGTGAAGACCGCTATCAGCCGTCAGCCTTCAGCTTTTAGCTGGCGGCTCGGATGTGTGGTTCCGGGCAGTGGCGGGGACGACTGAAAGCTGAAGGCTGATAGCTGAAAGCTTGGAGAAGAAATGCAGAGTCTGAACATTCATCGCAACGACATCGTTAAGGTGCTCACCGGCGCCGACCGCGGCAAATCGGGTCGGGTGCTGCGCGCCTTTCCCGACAAAGGCGTGGTGCTGGTGGAGCACGTGCGCGTGGTCAAGAAGACGGTTTCGAGTAAGACCGGGCAGCGCACCCAGGGCGGCATCGCCGAACATGAGTCGCCGATTCATGTCTCGAATGTAGCCCTGGTCTGCCCTGGCTGCGGTCCCACGCGCGTGGCCCACAAGATGCAAGGTGACATGCGGGTTCGGATTTGTAAAAAATGCGGCCAGGAGCTGCCAACGAAGAAGTAAGAACAGTTGTCAGTTGTCAGTGATCAGTGATCGGTAACTCGTGCCGGACTAGCTTCTGACCGTTGAGCTGGAATTCTTGATGGATTTGAAGCAGCTCCAACAGGTAAGAATAACTGACCACTGATCACTGACCACTGGTTTTTCCGGGCGCCGGAAGAAAAGAGAGTGAAACATCATGGCGGCAAGACTCAAAGAACGCTATCAAAAAGAAATCAAGAAGACGCTCCAGAAGGAACTGGGCCTCGAAAACCCAATGGCGGCGCCCAAGCTCGAGAAGATCGTGATCAATATGGGCCTCGGCGAAGCCACGCAGAACACCAAGCTACTCGATCCGCTGGTTGCCGATCTGACGGCGATCGCCGGCCAGAAGCCGGTGACGACGAAGGCAAAGAAGTCGATTGCCGCCTTCCATGTGCGCACGGGGATGAATATCGGCGCCATGGTCACGCTGCGCTCCGACAAGGCTTACGAATTTCTCGACCGGCTCATCTCGACGGCGCTGCCGCGCGTCCGCGACTTCCGCGGCGTGTCCACCCGGAGTTTTGACGGGCGCGGCAATTACACGCTCGGCCTGCGCGACCAGCTTATCTTCCCGGAGATCGACTACGCGAAAGTGGAAAAGCTGAAGGGCATGAACATCACCATCGTGACAACGGCCAAAGACGACAACTCGGCGCGGGCGCTGCTGCGCCACTTCGGAATGCCGTTCCGGCAAGGAGCGTAAGAACAGTTCGTAGTTCACAGTTCGCAGTTCACAGCGGCCCGCCCGCGAACTGAAATGCTGAGAACTATGAACTGAGAACTGTTTGAGGGATTTATGGCAACCACTGCAAAAAGGGCAAAAGACGCGCGCAAGCCCAAGTTCTCGAGCCGCAAGCATAATCGCTGCCAGCTCTGCGGACGGCCGCGGGGTTTTCTGCGCAAGTTCGGCATTTGCCGTTTGTGTTTCCGGTCTCTCGCTCTGAAGGGCGAGATTCCCGGCGTCAACAAATCGAGCTGGTAGGAATGCAGCTTTCAGCCATTAGCTCTCAGCTTTCAGCCTGTTCGTGCTGAGTCGAGGCAATGGGCAGAAGCAAGATGGGCTGAAAGCTGACAGCTGAGAGCCAATAGCTGTTTCAACCATTTTCGCAGGTTCTCGCCGTGGCGAGCGAACGGGGAATGAAGGAGAAGGAATGAGTTTGACCGACCCAGTAGCCGATTTTTTGGCGCGCATTCGCAACGCCATCCGGGCGCGCCATCAGAAGCTGGATGTTCCGGCTTCGAAGCTCAAGACCGAGATCGCCCGTATCCTCAAAGAAGAGGGCTACATCTCCAATTACAAGACCCAGGAAGAGGACGGCAAGCTGATTCTCCGCGTGTATTTGAAGTACGGCGGCGCAGAAGCGGCGATCCGCGACCTGGCGCGCATCTCCCGCCCTGGCTGCCGCGTCTACGTCGGCCGCGACGAGATCAAGCGCGTCCAGGGCGGCCTCGGCATCTCGATCCTCACCACCCCCAAGGGAGTAATGACCGGCCGTCAGGCGCGCCGCGAAGGCGTGGGCGGAGAATTGTTATGTGAAGTGTGGTAACAGCAGTTATCAGTCGCCGGTTTTTCCATCGTCAGAAGATGCAGCGTACTGTAGCGCAGCTAAGCTGACCACTGATCACTGATCGCTGAAAAAGGAATTTGAAACATGTCGCGCATTGGAAAAAAGCCGATCCCGCTGCCGGCGGGCGTCAAATACAAAGTTGAAGGCAACACCGTTCTGGTCGAGGGGCCCAAAGGCAAAGTATCGGCGCTCATCGCCGACGGCGTCTCGCTGAAGAGCTCCGATGGGCATCTCATCGTCGAGCGCGCGAGCGATGACAAAGCCGCCCTCCACGGTCTCACCCGCGCGCTGGTGAGCAATGCGGTGCTCGGTGTGACCAAGGGCTGGAAGAAAGAGTTGGATATTGTCGGCATCGGTTACCGCGCCGAGATGAAAGGCAAGGGCACGGTCGTGTTCACGCTGGGTTACTCCCACCCTATCGAGTTCCCTCTGCCCATCGGCGTCGACGTGGCGATTGATCCCAAGCAGACGCACCTGACGGTGAGCGGCATCGACCGCCAGAAGGTCGGCCAGGTAGCCGCCGACATGCGCGCGCTGCGGAAGCCTGACCCTTACAAGAACAAGGGCGTGCGCTACACCGACGAGCGTTTGAAGAAGAAGGCCGGCAAGACCGGAGCCAAATAAGGAAGGCAGCTCTTAGCTATCAGCCATCAGCTTTCAGCTCATTCGTGGCGACCGATGCAGTGAGGATAAGCAGGATGAGCCGATAGCTAAAAGCTGAGGGCTAAAAGCTGACAAAACCCGAACGGGGCCGCGGGGCGGCTCCGCCGATAGGTGAGAGACATCATGATCACGCAGACCGAACGCAACCAAATCCGCCGCCGCATTCACGCCCGCATCCGCGAAAAACTCTCCGGAACCGGCGAACGGCCGCGGCTCAATGTCTACCGTTCCCTGAACCACATTTACGCGCAGGTCATCGACGACCAGAAGGGCGAGACGCTGGTTTCGGCCTCCACTTTGCAAATGAAGCTCAAGACCGGCGGCAATGTCGCCGCAGCCAAAGAGATCGGCAAAGCCGTAGCTGAGCGTGCCGTGGCCAAGGGCATCCGGAGCGTGGTCTTCGACCGCGGCGGCTATCTCTATCACGGGCGCGTTAAAGCGCTGGCCGACGCGGCCCGCGAGGCGGGACTGGAATTCTAAAAGCGAGCCATCAGCTATCGGCCTTTAGCTTTCGGCTTCTTGAGCCGAACTGATCGAAAGACTGAAAGCTGATAGCTGAAAGCTGAGAGAGAACAATGACGACAGCGAAAAAGAAACTCGACGCCAACCAGTACACCCTGAAGGATCAGGTGGTGGCCATTAATCGCGTCACTAAAGTGGTTAAGGGCGGTAAAAACATGTCCTTTGCCGCCTTGGTGGTGGTGGGCGACGCCGCTTCCGGCGTAGTGGGTTACGGATCGGGCAAGGCCAAGGAGGTTCCCCAGGCCATTCGCAAGGGAATCGAGTCGGCTAAGAAAAACCTGGTGCGCGTCAACCTTACCGAAACCACCATTCCGCACCAGGTGTTGGGCCGCTACGGCTCCGGCCAGGTGCTGCTCAAACCGGCCCCGGAAGGCACCGGCGTGATTGCCGGGGGCGCCGTGCGCGCGGTCATGACTTCCGCCGGAGTGCAAAACGTGCTCACCAAGAGCCTCGGCTCGCCCAATCCCCATAACGTCATTAAAGCCACCTTCGACGCCCTGGCGCAGTTGCGCGACCGGGCCGAAGTGGCTTCGACGCGCGGCAAGCAGGTGGAGGAGCTCTAATGGCGGAACCGAAAATGATTCGCATTCAGTATTACCGCTCGGCCATCGCCGCGCCCACCAGACACAAGCGGGTGGTCAAGGGGCTGGGCTTCACGCGTCTGAACCAAATCGTCGAGCGCGAGGACACGGAATCGATCCGTGGCATGGTCAAAACCGTGCCGCATCTCGTGAAGATCGTTGAAGGCTAGTTCACAGTTCTCAGTTCACGGCGCGCATCAGCGATGAAGACTATGAACTACGAACTGAGAACTACGAACTGAAAACAACGCGAGTCGGGCGGCCTCGACGGCCAGTCCCCGGCGTATGAGCGAGGAACATGATGACCAGAAATCTATCTAATCTGCGCGCACCGAGGAAAGCCAACACCGGGCGCAAGCGCGTGGGCCGGGGCATGGGCTCCGGCATGGGCAAAACGGCAACCCGCGGCCACAAGGGCCAGGGTTCGCGTTCGGGCTCCAGCCTGATGCGCGGCTTCGAGGGCGGGCAGATGCCGCTTCACCGCCGCCTGCCCAAGCGCGGCTTCACCAATATCTTTCGCACCGAGTACACCATCGTGAACCTGGATCGGATTGCTGACCGGATCGCCCGGCTCGGCGTCACCGAAATCGGCCTCGATGACTACGCCAAGCTGGGCCTGGCTTCAAATCGCAAAGCGCCCATTAAGATTCTCGGCTCCGGCGAATTGAGGTCGGCCGTCACTGTCCACGCGCACAAGTTTTCGAAATCCGCGGCCGAAAAGATCGAAAAGGCCGGCGGCAAAGCCGTGCGTATCGGCGGCCCGGCGGCGTGAAAAGCAGTTGTAGGGTTTCAGGGGTCAGGTTTCAGGGATCGGTTTCAAGGGTCAGCCGCGTGGGTTTTTGACCGACCCCTGAAACCTGACCCCTGATCCCTGCTTCTCTGTGATGGATCGCATAGGCGTCCTTCCCGGCTGGGGATTATCATCGATGAAAATTCCCGAATGCTCTAAGATGGAACCATAGCCAGACTTGACTGTCGCCCTGCGGGCGCCGAAAGCGGTAACCACCTGTATGCTTGAGAAGTTCTTCAATATTTTCCGGATTCCCGACCTGCGCAAGCGGGTTTTCTTCACCATGGCCATCCTGGCCGTCTACCGGCTGGGCGCCTTCATCCCCACGCCGGGCGTCGACACCGCCAAGCTGCAATTGCTGTTCAACTCCCAGAACGGCTCGGCGCTGGGCCTTATGGATCTGTTCGGCGGGGGCAACCTGCGCCGCATGACCATCTTCGCCTTGGGCATCATGCCCTATATCACGGCGTCCATTATTTTTCAGCTTTTGACGGTGGTGTATGAGCCTTTAGCCCGCATCCAAAAAGAAGGCGAACTGGGCCGGCGCAAAATCACCCAGTGGACCCGCTACCTCACCGTGATCCTGGGCGTCCTGCAGTCCATCGGCATTGCCGCCATTCTCACCCGCCAGGGGCTGGTGCTGCATCCCGGCATCGGCTTCATGATGATGACCGTGCTCACCCTCACGGCGGGCACCACCTTCATCATGTGGCTGGGCGAGCAGATCACCGATCGCGGCGTCGGCAACGGCATGAGCCTGCTCATCTTCGCCGGCATCGTGGCCGGCCTGCCCAACGGCGTGGGCGACCTTATCCAGAAGGTGCAGACGGACGCCTGGGGCTCCATGTCCTTCCTCGTCGTGTTGTTGCTGCTCGCCGGCATGTTGGCCGTCGTGGCGTTTATCGTCTTTGTGGAGCGCGCCGAGCGGCGCATCCCCATCCAGAGCGCGCGGCGCATCGTGGGCCGGCGCATGATGGGCGG
>JASHOC010000351.1 GCA_030041305.1 Acidobacteriaceae bacterium | reverse complement strand
CTTCTCGCCAGCGCATCCTGGACAGCGAAAACCCGTCGGCCAACGCAGCCGCTCCAGATAGGCAACGCACGATTGCTCGTCGGGAAACCACGCGCGAAACTGCTGCCAAGTGCCTGGATAATCAAGCTGTTTTGAAACTTCAGACGCGCGAACCACAATATCTTGAGTCTACTGTATTAAGGGAGCTACCCCACTATAGGAAAACAGCGAGGTTATTCGCAGATTAAGCAAAACAAAGGAGTTACCGGGTTTTCTGCGAGGTTTAGAGCACTTCTCCTTCACATGCAGCCCTTGCAATTTCAATCGAAGGTGGCGATTCTTTTCGCGGGTCTTAGCAACCTATTGAATCTAAATAGATAATCGCGTTTCCTCTGCTCCAGATGCGGGGTTTGGGACTTCCGTCCCATGTACAACCATACACGCACATAAACCCCGATACAAGAGCAAGATGCGCGAAAAGTATAAATTTGGCCTGGAAATATAAACGAAAACGGTCGAGAAAAAAAGGACAATAATATACCTGACAAGATGCACAAGAGCCGTAAGGCGCAAGTCCAAGCGCGGGATGGGCTGAAAGGTGGCTATGTGGGCAAAACCGCTGTCCACGGGCTGCTTGACCGGGAATTGCGGCATGTAGGCTTCTCCTTGGACAGCTTCTCTGGCTTCGGAGCTTTGGGGGCGCGAAAAAGTCTCTTCATCGTGTCCTCGAAGTTCTTTAGTGCCTCTGCACCCTTGTGATATTCGTGTTTCATATTCCGTAGATCCCTTTGCAAAGCAGGTACACGGCAAATTGTCCGATCAAAAACAGGCTAAGGTACCCCACCACCATCGGGAGGGAGATGCTGTCGTTTTTGATCCCCCGGAGAATGAAAAAGAAGCAGCCCGCCGCAGACGCGAGGATGAGCAACACGAGTTCGCGCGACAGCAGGTCAAGACAAATAAACGGCTGGCATGGTTTACTGGTTTCTTGGTTTTCGCGACATTCTGCGGCAGTGCAATTGGTATCTGGCAGGCCACTATATCCCAAAAAGCGGTCGATGTAGCCAGCCGGACTCAGGATGAAACCGTGCGCAGCAACAAGGCTCAGGAAGCGGAGAATACGGCTTCTTTCCAAGCGACCGTCGATAACTTTCATTTGGATCAGAGAGCTTGGGTTGGAATTGTCAGCATACAGCCGCCGAATCTGACGCCTAGGCTCGACTTTTTCCTTAGCTTGCACGCAATAAATAGTGGGCATACCCCAGCCCTCAATTTTCAAAGCCTGGTGGTGTTGCACGCCTTGAAGAAAGACGAACCTTTTAAGGCCGTTTATAGTCCACTCCCAGGCGGATCGATACGAAGCGCTAGGGTTGTCCAGCCCGGCGAGCAGGTGACCTTGAATACCAATCATTATGAGCTTACGCAGGCCCAAGTTGACACAATCAGAAACGGGAGCTACATCCTGTACGTATACGGGAAAATGTCCTACGATGACGTTTTCCGCGAACGCCATCACACGACCTTCTGCAAGCTGGTTCTTAGTGAAACTCTTGTTGAAGACTGCGGATCGTACAACACCGCAGATTAAACTTCCGACGGCGATCAACAGGCCGACACACAGTAGTATGTGTGTCAAGTATGTTACTGCCGAAAAAGCCGCCCCCGGAAGGGCGGCTCGGTGGTAACAGGGTGATGGCCTAGGCCGCCTTGCGGTCCGCGCCGATCTGCCGCGCCTCCAGGTAATCGGCGACGTCGTTCGGATCGAAGGCATACCCGGATGACAAAAGGTACGCGCGGAGTTTCCCCTCGCGAACCTTCTGGCACAGCCGCCAGCGGGCCTTGAAACCGGGAACGATTGCCATGACCTCGGTCGTGGTCATGAGGGTCTTCCGCTGGCGAAGGGTTTCAATGAGGGCGCTAGACATACGCATACTCCTCGTCGTCATACTCTTCGTCGCCGTCATAGCGCTCCGGGCAATTGCGGGCGATGTGGCCTACCTCGCCGCACTCCCAGCACCTGGGGCCGGTCCGTTCCTTGCGGGGCGGCTGGACACGCTCGTAATCCGGATATGTACACCACGGGGTCACGGGCACCTGCGCACCCAGGATCGTGTGCTCGGCGTCACAGATGCGGACGCGCTGTTTCTTCGCCGTGACCTCCAGGGTTTCGGGGTGATCCGGGACCTGGGTGCGTTCGACTCCGCGCGGGTGAAGGCAGCTATGCAGGCAGGCCATACCACCGTCTCCGTACTCGTAGACGGCCATTCCCTGGGGGGACGCGCCTGCGTAGCGGAGGACGCCCTGCTGGTGAAGGGCTACGATGCCCCGTTCCTTGAGCGAATAGCAATGCTGTTTCTTATTTTTGGCGTTCGTCGCGCGACGAAACTGATCCTCGCCGTAATACGTTGCGGCGCGATCACGCCAGCGGTGGGCTGACCGGGACATCTCCCGGACGGCGTCGAGCAGGTCAATCCTGCGGGGTGGGTGCTTCACTGGTGTTTCCTCCATGCACGGTGTATTTGTGTGCATGCCAGTAAATACTGCGTGGCCGGGTCCGCCAGAATTTGGGGCGAAAAAAAACTATTTTCTATCGCCCCGGCCCGGTCACCTGCACGCTCGTCGCGCCGGTCAGGCGTAGGCTTCCTCCTGTTCCTCCTCGCGCTGGTGCTCCCTGCTCCTGCTCGCGCTGGTTCTCAGCCGCCACCTCGCGGCGGTATGCTTCCTCGTCCGAGGCAGTCTCCTCCGTCTTGAAGGCCTGGCCCGGTGAGGGTGGGGTTGGTGGTGCTGACGGTGCTGACGGGGCAGGCTTCGTCGCCGGGGCTGGGGCAGGTTCCAGCGCGGACTCCGTCACCGTCGCCTTCGTCAACGCGGTATCCATACACGTGTACAGATATCCGCCCAGGTTCTTCTCCGTCTTCAGCGCGCGGGTGATCTTTGCATCGCTCAGTCCGGCGATCGCCGCCAGCACGGCGTCCAGCCCATGCTTTTTCACGAGGCCAGCGGCGAAGGAGTCAGCATCAGCCGGGGCGAGCTTACCGGCCAGACCGCGCCGGGTGACGAGGGCGGTGGCGGCGGCGACGTGAGACTCCGGGGCCTTCGCCGGGGCCGGGGTGGGCTTCGTCGCCGGGGTGGAGACCGTCGCCGTCATGGTCGCAGCCGGTGCAGGTGATTCCGTCGCCATAGCGCCGGTGACCACGTCCAAATCCACCAGCCGCTCGGTCCGGACCCCCTTTAGTCACCCGTCTGCCTTCTGTATCGGAGCATCGAATCTGCGCTTCACCACGATTCGAAACACCGATCATGGCTATTTCTTGCGCAGGTCCCCAGTATCTAGAAGCAGTGGAATTCCTGCTGCTAAAAGGCACTCTGACACATCCCGGTCCGGTGCCTGATTTGGCCGGACCGGCCTTTTTTGCCAACCCCTGAAGGACAGTTCGTCACATTCGATGGAGGGAATGCGCACAGTTGGACTCGTACGCGCAACAATTCGCAACCCGCTCTGCCCTTATTCGTCAGGCTATCGCCGCCCACCAGTCGTGGATCGAGGAAAAGCTGGGTGTGCCTTTGTCAGAGGCCGTGATTATTGACGAGCTTCCAAATCTATGTGAAGTTGGGGTCCCGAAGTTCCTCGGCCTTGCCGAGCGTTGGAAGCCTGACAATAGACCCTCGCGCCGACTTCGCCCACTAGTCGCGAAGGCGGAGGTTCCGCCACACTATCCACCCCTCCTGAACATCACGCGCGACACGCACGATGATCTGAGCTTTGAATCCCTGCTCGAAGATCGCGAGGCGGTGTGGACCGGTTTCTCCTGGCAGGAATGCCCTCTCGCGCTTCGACTACACGTCTATAACTGCACCGTCGTGGTTCTGAATGTGCCGCACCACGCAAGTCCCACCAGCAGAGGCGAATCTATTGCGCAGCTTCTCGTTGGGAGGCGCGATTCCGTTCCCACGCTTCGAAAGCTGCTGGAAGACATCTTCTGCCCAGACGGCCAACTTCGCATTTTCACGATCGGCGGCAGCGCCCGTCGGGTTTCTCGGCTCGATTGGGCCGATCTGGTTATCGACGCGAACGTTGGGGTGCTGCTCAAAGACGACTTCGAGAGCTTCTGGCACCGAAAAGATTGGTTCGAGGAACGCAACCTGCCATTTCGTCGCGGGTACCTCCTACACGGGCCCCCGGGGAATGGGAAATCATCTGCCGTTCGGGCGCTGATGTCGAGCCGGGACCTGAACGCCTACACGCTTCGATTTTTTGACCGGAACATCGACGACAGTGATCTCGACACCCTCTTCGATAAGGCGTACCGTCATCGACCCTCGATCGTGCTTTTCGAGGATATCGATCGTGCGTTCCCAAAAACCGGCGAGTCGCGAAGCAAAATCAGCCTGCAACACCTGTTGAACACCCTGGATGGCGTCGGAACCGGTGAAGGTATTGTCGTTGTGGCCACCGCAAATGAGCCAGCGGTGCTCGACCCAGCCATCCTGAGAAGGCCCGGGCGCTTTGACCGCGTGGTTCACTTCGCTAACCCCGGTGAGGACCTGCGCCTGGAGTATTTCCGGCGCATGAATTCGGGACTCACAGACGACCAGCTTCGCCGATCTGTGGAGGGGGCCAGCGGGTTCTCCTTTGCTCAATTACGCGAAGCCTACATCACCGCAGGACAACTCGCCTTCCAGCGTGGAGGTGAGGTGACCGAAGATGACCTGCTGACTGGCATCCACTCGCTGCGCCAGGGTATGGTCAGCAGTGCCCGGCACAGGGGTTCGGCAGGATTTGGCACTGACGATCAGGCGGCCTCGTGATCGGCTTCCCGATCCGAAACGCCAGTCTTCGCCGTAGCTCGCGCGGATGGCCAGTATGTAGTAACAGCAGCGGAATCCTGCTGCTACAAGGCACATTGGTACATGTCGGTCCGGAGCCCGCGTGGCCGGAACGGTCTCTTTTTGCGATCACGACAAACTCCAATACTGAAGCCAGTGTGCTACACGGACGTCATTACGAAATCTGAAGGTTAAATTGGCGCGAGATGGGTATTTACCTGACGCAGGTGACCCCAATAGGTTGTGGTTTCAGAAATCCGCGTTTGCGGAGCATTTGATCAGAGATTTGTAGGGAGCAGGCTCGACGGCGACGGCCTGTTCCAGAAGCCGGTAGAAGAGTTTGCCGCGGCTGCGCGATCTGCGCCGGTTGAAGCGAAAAGTGAACTCATCCAGATACGCATCCAAATGTTCCAGGCTCACTCCGCCTTGATGCGTCCCCAACAGCCAGCGTTTGAGCAGGGCAACCGCCAAATGAACGCGCGGCATCAACTCCGAGGCGGTTTTGTGGTTGCCTTTCAGGAACACGATTTCGTGTTTGTAGCCATTTCCTTCCAGGGGCGAATACCCAAGCCAGCCATCAGTCCGGACCACGCTGCCCGGTTCGACCGAGTCCGCAATAAATGGCATCAGGCTCTCGGCCGAGGCGTCAGGGATGCGCCGCATGCGGATGCGGCCAATGCCGCGCTCCTCTTCTTCCACCGCAACTGCAATCATGGCTTTGTTTTCCGTCTGCCGTCCGTGCACTCCTGCCTCTTCGCCGCCTACGAACGCCTCGTCGGCCTCGACACGCCCGATCAACCGATCCCGCCCCGGACGCACCATGGCGCGGCGAAGCTTGTGCAGCATCGTCCAGGCTGTCTTGTAGCTCTTCAAGCCCAGGATCCGCTGCAAACCCATCGCACTGACACCGTTCTTCTTCTGGCTCGTCACCCACCACGCCGCCCGAAACCACAAGGTCAACGGCAGGCGGCTGTCTTGGAAAATTGTCCCTGCCGTCAGCGCCACCTGGCCATGACAGGCCGCGCATTCCCACCTATCCTTACGGGCGCTGGACACAGGCCACGCTTTTCGTCCGCCGCAGCGATCACAACAAAACCCCTCCGGCCAGCGCAGCCGGAACAGATACTCCTGGCAGGCCGCCTCGGTCGAAAAGCGGGCCTCCAATTCCAGCAGATCGCGGGGATAATCTTCCACGAGCAAAAACACTACAGGTTGCGGTCACCTGCGTCAAGTAAATACCCATCTGGCGCGATTATCGCCGGTTTATTGACAGCGGCGCTTGCCGAGGGAGTCATTCAGCCCACCTCATTGCAGCCACGCTGCTTCGGCGTAGGCTGCTTTTTTACTCTATTGCTCGACACCATGATGATCGGTACGCAGACTATTGCGAACACTTGATAATCGCCGTATTTTAGAAGTTGCGCGTGTCATGGCCAACTGGAGCAACATAGCGATGGCCTTTTTGGATGGGCTTTCGCCGCTGGACAATCTGTTCTGGCGAGCGATCCGGCCGGGATCGCGAATGAACCTGATCGGAGCTTCTAGAGTCTCTGAGCCAGCGATTTGCGATCTTCGCAAGTCTAACCATGAACAACTCGCGGCACTAGGCCAGCTTCGATCTTCCCGTCAACTCAAAGGGGTCCGCAAGACTGGGCGACGGAAATGGTAAAGCAAGGTCGTGCCTCCTAAAATGTCCGGACGACGTAGAGGACGATTTTGAAGACCTCAAAGAACCCCATACGCACCCCGCACGAAGCGTATCGCTCAGCACATCACCGGGGAAATCACAAACCTGTCGCGCCTTTAAACCCTAAACACAAAAAGCCCCGGTCAACGATGGCCGGGGTTCTCTCTTTTGGCCCTTATCGAAAGCCTCTCTGAGCCGCATCGAAACCGAACACCGAAATCACGAAAAAAGCGGGTCGCCTCCCCCAGGAATCGACCCTCAAATCTTTGATCTTTGGGAATGTCGTTCTGTAATCACCATATCCTCTCTTGGTATTTCAACAATGGTACTTTGGCGGCACCCCCACTAGCAGCGCCACCTCCCATCGTGTGTCTGCGCGACCGGGTCAGGCTAGAGGGTGTCTAGGGGTGACCAGGCAGCCGTCACACCGCCCTTTCATTTCGTCGGTTTTGGGGGTGGGGCTTTCGAGGCGGCGGGAAGTTAGTGCATTGGTGGACGTGAAATTCGTCCCGGATCACGTCTGACAGCATGTCATCAGGCAACCGATGGACGGTCAGGTCCCGCTTGTATGGGCGTGTCCAACTGCACTCGGAACACCGGGCGGCGAGGCCGCTCCAGATGATGTGTCGTTTGTTGGGAGCCCGGAGCCCGTCTGGCACACGATCACCTTAGACCGGTGTCGCTCGAAGGCGCAAAAAGACTGTGGGGATTACAATCGGGTTTGTATGGACGCACTAGAAGAAATCCGGCTCCGAATGAGGATCACCAATCTCGAAGCGAGGATGGAATTGCAGGAGATCGAGATCGCGGCTTTGAACCGAGAGATCGGTTCTCCGCTCACAACCCTAGATCGCAAAAACGAGGCGCGCGAACGCTTGGATGCGGCTTGGAACGAACGGGCAGATGTCTACACTGAGTTGACCGAGGTGCGACGCTCCCATCCCCACTTCCGCCCTTGGATATAGCGGGGTTGCATCTCAAGTCACCTCTATTGTGTCAAGGATGTCTCAGGCAACCGTCACCCCGCCCGCCAGCCGTTCCGTGAAACGTTACGGAGAAGAACTACCGCCGTCGAGCCGACTTCCGCATTGAGGCTTTCTTCGTTGCGGTCTTCTTTACAGCAGTCGCTTTCTTCGTCGCGTGCGTCCGGACAGCCGATTTCTTGATCGCACGGGTCCACTAGGCCGACTTTTTGGCGGCAGCCTTCTTTACAGGTGCCTTCGATCCGGAAGCTTGCGCTCAGCCGTGGGAAGACACCTCTGGTAATTGACGAGAACCTAACTGCGCTCAAGCAACCGCTGGAGAAAAAGGGATTTAACGTGCTGATGCCACACCCAGGAAAGTCTGACGCTGAGATTATGGCCGAGGATCTTCCGGGTCGCATTTTTGTCACGAACAACCCAAAAGATTTTGCGTACTCGGCCTCCCTCCTGGATTTTTCGATTATTGACACGACACAAGTTAATAAGGACCCCGATCTCCTGGCGGAAATGATAGCCCGAGCCTGGGTTGACTACTCTTTGAAGGCCGAACATCCAGCCTTCTATTTGAGGCTCCGCCAAAATGGGCGGCACGAGATCAGCACCGATTTGTAATTATTGAAGTACTTATGGGGGTGCTTTCATCACCCGGCTCCCGTCACTTCCTAGGTCCCCGGCCAGCATTGGGAAAATCCCGATCCGCAGGTTGGGCGTACGATCACATGGGGTCGTATTAAAGGGAACTAACCACCCTCACTGCTGGCTCGTGATGCCGGGGTTCCGGCTTTCCAGCCGCGCTACGCGAACCTCCAGATTGTGGAGGTTGATAAGGGCGTCAAGTTTGCTGTTCAGAAGGTCGAACTTGACGTCTTGCTGCCCAAAGCGCGCTTCCATCGTCTTTTCCAGAGCTATGATTCGCGCGTCCAGAGCCCTGATGTCGCCGCGCAACTGCTCGATGCCAGGCGCTATGAAATCCTGAACAGCCTGCCTAACTCCCGTGATGATATCCGCGCTCAATTTTCTCCCCAATCCGTATCCTACGATATTATCGTATAGTTCGCGCCCAGGAGGGCGTCAGCTTCGATGCAGGTGGAAGGGTTTCATTTTTGACCGGTTGTCCCGGGCATGTCCTTCCACGGGGTTCGCGCTTAAAGCTCATCCCGCATTTCCTGCACCGCCAGCGAACAGACGGCCACAATTCCGGTGTGCTGATGCAGGAATGAAATTCCCGATTGCGCTCGCCAGCGCCGCGCCAAGGCTCACTACGATCAGAGACTCCGAAACTCGCATACTCTCTCTCCTCCAGCAACGAAGATATCGAGCCGCTTCGGGCTGCCCTATGCCATAGCTGTGTTGTGATATTCCTCCGGCTTATGGCCAATGTCAAGCCAGCCAGAAGGTGGGTTCGTCACCGAATAGTGTGCGCTTGGACGTCTGTTCCCATTCCTGGCGGCAATCTTGTCGAATCCGGCTACTGCAATGCGGACGGGGCGGACCCGAGCGTCCTCATCCGAGCCCAACTGGCCGCCTTCCGCTGCGCCACCTGGGCCACCGAAATCTATGGCGGCCCTGCCGTGACCTTCCGGTAGGTCTATTGATTTAGGCACCAGCCAAGTTCGCACTTAAGGATCCACCTCGGCATCGAGTCGCTCCTGGTCGGCTACTGCGACGCTGGTGAACTGCTGTACTGCGCGGGTTCAGTGCGAGTTTCGTTCCCGCGACAGGCGGGCGGTGTTCAAACGCATCCGCCGTCTGACGACCGCAAGATACGCGTTTGCGAATCTCCTGGAACCGTGAAGAAGGGACAGGGATCATCGCATGTTAGCAGTCATCAGGAAACGTAGAAAAATGACTATTCGCCGTCCTCTTCTTCCAGTGCGCCTTGGACGGCCTGCGAAGCCGATAGGGCAATGGGGGGTAGGGATTAACCCAGATTGTCTGATGGCGGCAAACCACGCATGTGAGTGGAGCAAGCAACCGGATAGAGGGCGGCGAAGTGACCGATGTAGGACCCTGATACGTCACGCTCGGTTCTGAAGCGCGCCTTCGGTAGGCCTTTTGCCGCAATCTATGCGACAGCTTGCCCGCTTCGGAACGCTGGTACCGCGCATTGGCTGCACGCGTTTGTCGACGGCGGGCACCCTGGCGGCACTCGCCGCTGCAGTAGCGCTGACCACGGTCACAACGGAAACAGACAAAGAAAACAGAGCCACAATCCGAGCCGCAACACCGGCACATCCGGTGTGTGCCTCCCTCCGGGATCAGCTTTCCGATCGCACGGTTCATGGCAACACAATATCGCAGAGTCCAGACGATCGACGGATGATTGCGCCTGCGGCGCAGATGATATCAAGCTGCTCCATACCGGCAACTGGTCAAATTTGTTCGCTTTCTGATGGCCGCCAACAGTCCTGGACGACCTCAACGAACTTGGCATCCAGTTCCTTTCGCAACGAGAATCCATAGACACTGAGGGTCCGTTAGGTCGAGCCATCATCGTCATCATCAGCGCCATCGCCGAGCTAGAACGTTCGCTCATCGTTGAACGTGTGCGGGCAGGCATGCGGCGGGCCAAGCTGGAGGGCCGCCGGATCGGCCGCGCACCCTTAAATGTCGATCGCGCGGCGGTTGTGCGGGACCGTGTCGGAGGGCTGTCGCTTACCGCGACAGCGAAAAAGCACGGTCTCTCTCGGGCGAGCGTCGTGCGGCTGGTCAGAGAAGCGCGGGCCAGCCGCGAGTCGAATCGACCGGCAGCCTGATTGTCAGTTCTTCCCGAAGAGACGGGGCGTGTAAGGAGAGTTCGATGGAAATCAACCTTGACGACGTTGATCTTGCTGTCGTGGTGAATGTCGAAATCCTGCGGAAGGTGCTGGGCAAGATGTGCGCTGACGGGCGGACCTGGTGGATCGCCTGCGAATCTGCCTATGCACTTGAGAGGGGCTACGTCACCATAGGCTACGGCGATCCCGGGTGCGTAGACCGGCTTAATACCGTCTACTATAGGGTTCCAATCCTCAATTCTGATCAGCCGCCGGGAGGACCGGACAAGCTCGTTGTTCTGCTTGATTCCAGCGTCGTGACTCCCGAGCAACCTGGTCTCTACCGTCACGGCAACAGAGTAGTTGAGGATGAGATCGCAGACATCGAGGACTTTTACGTGCCCGTTGCACGTGCAATGGTTCTCATGCTGGCGGAACACTTCGGAGTGAGATGGACGGGCGCTATCCCATCCAAGGAGGGATTCCGACCGCCGCAGAGGAGAGAGAATGAGCCACCGCCATTGGTGTGACTACTCAGGGCACTATTGGGATTGTTCCGGCACTGCCGTCCGCCTTTTTCAGAACGAAGCGACTGTGTGCATGTGCATCAAGCACGGCGTATCCATGGATAATGGGGATCACAACGCGTGCCCCATCGAACTCCTGTCCTGCCCAGAGCATCGCGCCGACCAGTTGCGCGCCATGGGCTATGAACCCGATCACGTCTTCGAGCAGCAGGATCAGGACACCCGGACCAAGCGAGATGCACAGGGTAATCCGATCGTGGGGTTTTGTGCTTGGTGCGAGCGGGATTTCTATAGCCTGGAGGACCATTTCGAGCACTGGGGAGATCCGATAAAATGCCCAGTCTACAACGAATACATCGAAAAGCATCCTTCGCCTCGCGATTCCGAAGAGTCGGCCGGGGATGCGGACCTTTTAGAGCATGAGGAGGAGGGATGATAGTGAGTCGTTCGCTTGAGCCTTCCGTCGGCATCTTCTGGTATTTCGAGCGCCGCCTGCTTACGGACTGCACGCCCCTCAGCCAGGCTGAACCCTATGGCGACTGCCTGACGCACCCTCGCGGCCACTACCAGTACTGGACCACACTGCAACGTAGCGGATCGGTCCCTCGCGACATCGAGTACGAGGAGCCGCCACGAGGGCGGACCCTCTTCGATCGCCGCCGGGATCGTTATGTTCTGTTGGCGGACGCATGCATACTTCGACGGCGCGGTCTCATCCAGCAAATCATGGCCAAGATGCACTTGCCTGCGCCGCGAACCGATATAGGCAGAGACCCGCACTATTGCTGCGGGCCGTGCTTGGCTCGCTCGATTAGGCGAGCCGATCGAGATTGAAATGGCGCGGTCGCGGTTTCGTCCAGGACCGCCGATCGGGGATAATTCTGAATCAATTCGCCGAGAAGCGCGTCGCGTGCCACCGTTTGCAGTTTCGTCAGTAATGCGGTCCTCGGCGCACACACGATTTACAATTTCGTCGAAATGAGGTAAAGACATGGCAGTTTCCGCAAGTTTCCCACTAGGTGATGAGTTCCTGAAGAAGCCTCCAATGGCCATTCCCGGGACATCCGTGATCGAAGATCCTCTCATTCTCACGCTGCCCATTGACGATCCAGAAGTGGTCGTTGAATTGAGAAAGCGGGAAGAGGGCTATGCCCGGAATGCGTTCGCCGGGTCGGCGCTCAGAATCGGTGTATTAGCCTTGCGGCAAGCGCAGGGGAACGTGGACGCCGAGATTGTCCGCAATGAAGGCCAGCGCCTCATCAGCGATCTCGGTCACGAATTGAGCTTGCGCGTCACGGAGATGAATGGGGTCATTTCCTCCAGCCTAAAACAGTACTTCGACCCGCAGAGCGGCCATTTCACGGAACGAGTGGAGCGGCTAGTCAAGAAGGACGGCGACCTGGAAAGCGTCCTGCGCCAGCAGATCGGCGACGGAGAGAACTCGGAACTTGCACGCGCCTTGGCCAGGCGAATCGGCGAAAACAGCGTTCTGATGCGCCGACTCAATCCGGAAGACGCCGAAGGCATCACGCGGTCGATCGAGAATTCGGTGAAGGACGTGTTCGATGCCGAGCAGGGCCGCATTCTGAACGAGTTTTCGCTCGACAACGACAATGGCGCACTGAGTCGGGTTGTGGCGCAATTGCGGTCTGCCAACCATGAGTTCAAGGGAGATATCGAGGAGCAGATCAAGAGAACCCTCCAGGAATTCTCCCTGGACGACGAAAATTCCGCACTCAGCCGCCTTGTCAAGAAGGTAGATGCAGCCAAGGATGAAATCGCGGACCAGTTCTCTGTCGACAACGAGAATTCGGCCATCAATAAGCTGAACCGCGTGCTGGCCGACACGCGGCAGTCGATCAACGACAATCTCACCCTGGACAGCGATCAGTCCGCGCTCGCAAGGCTTAGGAAGCAGTTAACCGAGGTCCTTGAGGACATCCGAGATAAGAACCAGAGATTCCAGGAAGATGTCAGCGCAAAGCTCGCGAGTCTGATAACCAAGCATCAGGAGGAGATGCGAGCCACCACCCACGGGCTGAGCTTTGAAGAGGAATTTTGCGCGTTCCTCCAAGCGGAAGCGCAGAGAGCAGGAGATGTATTTACTGCCACTGGATCGACGCCCGGAGCTATCCCGAAGTGCAAGACCGGCGATGCTGTCATCGAGCTTGGGGCAGAAGCAGCGGCTGCTGGAGAGCGGATCGTCTTCGAGGCCAAAAGCAATAAGAGCTAT
>JASHOC010000350.1 GCA_030041305.1 Acidobacteriaceae bacterium | reverse complement strand
TCCAGCACAATCTGGAGCGCTTCGCAACCGACCGTTACCATCATGAGCAACCGTTGTGGTATTACCTGCCCGTGGTGGCGCTGGGCGTCATTCCGTGGTCGGTGGTCGGCATCCGCTCGCTGATCGACGGCATGCAGACCTCGGTGGCCGAGTGGCGCCTGCGACACACCCGAAAATCCAAACCCAAAGTCAGCCGTCCCGGTGACGCGTTTCCGGAGTTTCTGGTGCTCTGGGCGATTATCCCGATTGTCTTTTTCAGTTTTTCGCAGTCGAAGCTTCCCGGTTATATCCTGCCCTCGATCCCTCCCATCACCATCCTTACAGGCGACTATCTTTACCGTCGGCGCGGGCCGGGCCTCGATCGCTGGCTGCTGGTCTCGCATTCATTGGTGTGCGGGCTCCTGACCGTGTTTACGCTCCTGTTGCCATGGTTTGTGGTTCACGGCGTCACCATGCCCCCCAGGCACGGTCTGGTGGCGGCGGGCCTGGCTGCGCTGGGAGCCGCGCTGCTCATCCTCATTGTGACCCAGGCATTCGGCGTGGCGCGTCTGCGCCTGGCGACGTGCAGCGTTCTGATCGTGCTGCTGTTTTTCCTTTATGGAGTGGGGCCGTTTTTCTTCATCCCAGAGATCTCGTCCACCAAGCAGGTCATACAGCTTCTCGACCGCTATTATTCCGCCCGCCCGCTCGCCGAACGGCTGGCGGAGACAGCGAGCCCCAATGAGACGGTGGCTGTGTTTCGGGTGCGTCGCGACATCGAGTATGGCCTTTCGTTTTATCGCAGCCAGGAGGTGGTGAACTATGAAGAGAGCGGCGTGCCCGCCGAGCAACATATTCTGGTGGCGCGCATGACCGGGAAAAACGGGGAAGATCTACACACTGGAGCCGTGCTCCAGGAGTATCTGGCCGGCCGTCAGTACCAGGAGCTTTTCAGTTGGCCGGAGCGCGGACTGGAGATTTACATGGTGGGCAAACTCTAGGCGCAGGGAGGCAACGATGAAAATCCTGTTTGCGCCGCGCGGCATGAGCCGTAGACTCTTCGAGTTGCGCCCCGGCGTCACTCGTGGCAAAGTGACCGGAAGGGCATTTTTTCCGCGCCGGCATCCTGGCGCATCCGCGCCTTGGGGCCGGTAGCGGTGACGCCTTGTCGGGGTGCGGTCATGGTTTTGCGACGAGCAGGGCGGGGTGCGTTAGATTGTAGATTTTAGGCAGAGGGGACATGGCGGCGGGCACTTCCATTGAGATTCTTGACCTGCGACATTTCGCGGCCCCCATGTTGCGCCGTGTGCTCGACGCCGAAGGCGAACTCTGGCGCCAGCGCCTGCACTGGGACTATCGCGCATCGGCCAAACTGCTAATGCAATATCTCGACAACCACATGCTTCCCGGGTATGCCGCCCTCGAGGCGGAGCAGGCCGTGGGTTACGTGTTCAGCGTCTACGAGGAGACCAAGGCCGTCATCGGCGACGTCTTCGCGATTTCCGGACGATTGGGCGAGTCGCTCGATGCAGGCGGCTCGGCTCGCGCCATTGAGGAGACGCTGCTGAAGCATCTGTTCGAGTTGCTGCTCAACTCACCCCAGGTGGAACGTATCGAATCGCAATTGCTCCTGCATGTCTCCGGCGACCATGCAGCCCTTTTTCGCGAAGCTGGTTTTGACATTTACCGACGGATTTTCATGGTCCAGGCCATTGAGAGCCGTCGCATGGCGCCGGCTGTCAATTTGCCTTCCGGGCTCGAGCTACGCGTGTGGAGCGAAGACGATCTGGGGCCTGCGGCGCGCCTCATCTGCGAAGCCTATCGTGGTCATCCCGACAGCCTCATCAATGACCAGTACCGCACCGTCCACGGCTCGACGCGTTTTTTGAACAACATCGTGCACTACGCGGGGTGCGGCGCCTTTTCTGCGCCCGTATCCCACGTGGTCGTCGACCGCGCCCAACGCGAGCCGGTGGCGCTGATCCTGGGCTCCCGCGTAAGCTCGCAGAGCGGCCACATTACCCAGCTCTGCGTCCATCCCAACTACCGCCGCCACGGCCTGGCCCGCATGCTTCTCTCCGTCGCCGCCTTCTTTTTTCTGCGCCAGGGCGCCACGGAAATTTCCCTCACTGTGACCGAGGCCAACACGCCGGCCATCGATCTGTACCTGGCCGAGGGGTACACATGCGCCCACGTTTTCGACGCCGCCGTCTGGGAGCGGAGACGGCGCGCGTGACCAGGTGACTCAGGAAACGGGCTTGGGCCGCTACCGCGCGATCAGAAACATCACCCAGCTCAGCACGATTGTCGAGCCCACGAAGAGCACGAAGCAGTAGAGGCCGTAGCGGAACATCCTCCGCGGCGTCTCGCGCATGGTGATGCCGAACACGATGGAGGCGAAGAGGGCGAACAGCAGAACCGCCGTGAAATGGGAGGGCTGGAGCACTAGGGTTCTTTCCTCCCGGTGCGCAGATTGTGGGCGTCCACGGCGGCAATCACGTTCAACAGCCCGGCCACCACAATGAACTTGGTGCCGTAGTCCTGGGTGGTGATCCGCACCGGATCCGCGCCCAGGTCCAGAGCCCGCCCGATAAAGAACAGCAGGCCGTTGCCCAGGTCGCCCACCAGGCCCAGCAGATCGAGAATGTCCTGCGCGCCGGTGTAGAGCTTGCCGTGCATGGCCAAACCCAGCGCAAACATGGCCACAATGGCGCCGCTAAGCAGCAAGCCGCGAACCCATTTGTGGAGGAGGAAATGCCCCGCGCCCGGAACCAGCCATCCAGCGATGAGGGGAAGGTAAACAAACCCTTGGCGAGCGGTCTCGCCCGTCGCGGCGTTTTTCTCCGGTAAAGTAGCCATTCCTTCTTGACTATATCGCACCGCCCCACGGGCGAAGGCGCGCCCGTCAGAGGCCGACCCCGGTCCGGGAAAATGCCTTTTCTATTCACTCTGCGGCCGATCAATGACTATATTGTTAACACGCATCCGGGAAGAGTTCTCCCGCAGGGGAGCCTTGGGCGGCGCGATGGCGCCCCGCGCGCCGGAGGGCAATGCGCGCAAACAAGAATACGCATAAAGAAGGAAACTCATTTCATGTCTCTTCGTCGAATCGTTGTCCTTGCGGTGGTTCTCGCGGTCATTGGTTTCGCCATCGCCGCCGTGGTGCTCCATAAGCCGGGGCGCCAGCCGAGCGCCTTCACCGCCGCGCAGGCCAACGCCGGAAGCGCTCTTTACAGTCAGAACTGCTCCGGCTGCCATGGAACCGACTTCCAGGGCTCAGGGGACGCGCCCGCTCTTGCCGGGGACGACTTTGTGCTCGCCTGGCGGGCGAAAAGGGTTGGCGATCTGGCAGCCAAAATTCACGACACCATGCCACCCACGAGCCCTGGCGCACTCAGCGCCGCGGACGCCGCCAATCTGGCCGCTTACATCCTGGAGCAGAACGGGGCCAAACCCGGCCCGCGCCCGCTGGCCGGCGAGACCCTGAAGGCCGGTCCGGAGATCGGCGACCTTGCCAACGGCCGCCGCCCGCCCGCGTCCGGGCAAAATCCGGCGTTCGCCGGGGGCATCGTGCTGGGCGCCGGCGACAGCGCCACCCACAGCCCGGGAAGCCAGATCGTCGCCGGGGTTCCGTATGGCGTGACGGCCCCGGGAAATGTGCAGAATTACGTGCCGGTCACGCCCGCCATGCTGCGCAATCCGCCGCCCGGCGACTGGCTCATGGCTCGCCGCAACTATCAGGCCTGGAGCTACAGCCCTCTCAATCAGATCAATCGCAACAACGTGAAGAACCTGCGCCTGGAGTGGGCGTGGGCGATGAATGATTCGGGCGCCAATGAGACCACCCCCATCGTCCACAACGGCGTGATGTACCTGGTGAGCCCAAGCAATATTGTGCAGGCGCTCAACGCCAAGACCGGCGACCTGATCTGGGAGTCGCGCGTCGGCCCAGTGCAATCGCCCGGCTACGGCGGCATTCGCTCGCTGGCCATCGCCGAGGACAAGGTCTTCATCGCCTCCAGCCATGCGCACATGGTGGCGCTCGACGCCCGCACCGGGAAAATTCTGTGGGACACGCCAGCGTCGGACAAGCCGCACCCCGACACCAGTGGGGATATCGTCATCGGCGACAAAGTGCTGATGGGTTTGACCGGCTGCCAGCGCTTCGACGGCGAGGGCTGCTACATCTCCGGCTTCGATATCCACACAGGCAAGCGGGCCTGGCGCTTTTATACCGTGCCGCGCCCAGGCCAGTTGGGCAGCGACACCTGGGGCAACCTGCCCATGAACAAGCGCGCCGGCACGGAGACCTGGATCGCGGGCAGCTACGATCCCGATCTGAATCTCACCTACTGGGGCGTTGCCCAGGCGAAGCCGTGGAACTTCGTGAGTCGCGGCCTGACCGCCAACGACAAGGTGCTTTTTGCCGGTTCCACCGTGGCGCTCAACCCGGAAACCGGGAAGCTGGCCTGGTATTTCCAACACGCGCCCGGCGAGGGCTTCGACCTCGACGAAGTCTTCGAGCGCGTGCTGGTCGACGTCGGCAATAAGAGAGTCCTGTTTACCGCCGGCAAGCCCGGCATTCTTTGGGAGCTCGACCGGACCACGGGCAAATATCTCGGCCACGTGGAAATGGTCCACCAGACGGCGTGGGCCAGCTTCGACCCGGACGGCACGCCGCACTATCGCCCCGACATTCTGGCCATGAAATTGAATCAGCCCATCACCGTCTGCCCCAGCACCGAGGGCGGGAAAAACTACCAGGCGATGAGCTACAACCCGCCCACCGGCTACCTGTTCGTTCCCCTCAGCCAGTCCTGCATGGTCTTTACCGCGCGACCGGTCGTCAGCGGCGGCAACGGAGGGGATCGCCGTTATATCCCCATGCCCGGCGCGAACGGCAACATGGGCAAGTTCGCGGCCTATGACACACGGACGATGAAGGAAGTCTGGGCGCACCTGCAGCACGCGCCGTTTCTCACCGCCGCACTTTCCACCGCCGGCGGCTGGGTGCTGGTCGGGGATGTGAACCGCACCGTCCACATCTTCGACACCCGAACCGGCAAAACCCTCTATGAAACCCGCCTCGGCACCTCGGTTCAGGGCTACCCCATTACCTATAGCGTCGATGGAAAGCAATACATCGCGGTCACGACGGGCCTGGGCGGAGGCAGCCCGCGTCTTGTGCCCGCAACGCTCGCGCCCGACATCAAGATTCCGCAAGCCGGGAGCGCGTTGTATGTGTTTGCGCTGCCGTAGCGGCAGGGATAGACACACCCTCCGGTTGACTCCGCACGGAGCCGTCGAGAAGTTCGAGCAATGCTCGTTTTTCGCGTCAGAGCCGGAGTCGATGGCCACAGGTGTAGACACTCTGTTATGCGCGTTTACGGCGGTTCTCCAATTCCCGTGAAGTTTTGAGGGGCGTGCCGGGTGGCGTTTTCTTGGGAAAAACGCCACTCAACGTTCGAGGTTCTGCTCTACACCAATTGGAGAACCGCTATAGGTTTCCAAGCATGCCTTCGGAAACCGAAAAAGAAAACTCTCTCGCCTGGATCCGCCGGTCGTATTGGCAGTGTGGCTCCCCGACCGCAGCGGCGTCCCTTCATGACCAGCATGACGCCCCGTGAGCATTCGTGCATCAATAGATTCAGACGGCAAATGCTCGAATGCCAGGACGGGGCATGCTAAGACGGGGCAAGCACGCGTGGCTGAAGTGGGTTGCGGGCGGGATTGTGCTCGTGCTCGTCATGGCGACCGCCCTGATCGCGGTAGCCTTGCGCCGGGCCGAGCCGATTCTGCGCGGCCTGATCGTGGATCGCCTCGAAGCGCAATTTCACGCCCACGTCGAACTGGCCGGCTTCCATGTCTCGCTTGTCCATGGCCTTTCCGCCGAAGGCAAAGGACTGCGTATCTGGCCGCCGGGAACTGCCGCAGCGGGCGCGACCTTCCCACCGCCATCGAGCCCCGCCACGCGGCCGTCGGCGCCGCTGATCCAAATCGACAACTTCCGCTTTCGGGCGCCGCTGCACTACAAATCGGGTCAGCCGATTCGCATTTCCATGGTGCGCATGGAGGGGCTTACGATCGACATTCCTCCACGATCGCATCGCGCCGCCCCCGCCGCGCCCATGTCGGAATCAACCACACAGCCGACCGCGCCCGCAACGGGCATTCTGCCGCAATTCGAAATCGACAGCATTAACTGCGCGAACGCCAGCCTGATTCTCGAAACCGCCAAGCCTGGCAGGCTTCCCCTCGAATTCGCTATCAAGACCGTCAAGCTGACCCACGTAAGCCCCGATCGCCCGGTGGAATTCAACGCAGTGGTGACCAATCCCCGGCCCAAAGGAACCGTAACCACCAAGGGCAGCTTCGGGCCCTGGGTCGTGGACGATCCCGGCCTTAGCCCGATTTCCGGCGACTACCGCTTCGAGCACGCCGATCTAAGCACGTTCAGAGGTATTGCGGGCATCCTGAGCTCCACCGGGACGTATCAGGGCACGCTCCGCGACCTTACCGTCGAAGGCCAAACCAACACTTCCGATTTTCGGCTGACCGATTTCGGATCGCCGCTGCCCCTCCGCACCCATTTTCACGCCCGCGTCGATGCAACCAACGGCGACACCTGGCTCGATCCCGTCGATGCGACGCTGGGTGGCTCCCGTTTGATCGCCGCGGGCAAAATCGTAGGTCTAGCCAATCCCAGCCTGGAGGCCGGCTACGCCCGGCCAAGCGGACACGACATTGCCCTCACCGTGAACGTGGACCGCGGCCGCATCGAGGATTTTCTCCGCCTCGCCACCCGTTCCGGCGACCCCCTGCTCACCGGAACCCTGCACATGAAAACCACGCTCGACATTCCTCCCGGCGCCGCTCGGGTGCAGCAGCGCATGCGGCTCAAGGGAACCTTCCTGCTCGACGACGCGCAGTTCGCCAGCGCCAAAATCCAGCAGCGCATCGCGGAGCTGAGTCTGCGCGGCCAGGGCAAGCCCAAGCAAGCCAAACATCCCGATGCCGCGGATGTGTTCTCGACCATGAAGGGCGAATTCACCATGGCCGCGGGCGTCATCACACTGCCCAACCTCGTGTACACGGTCCCCGGCGCGGAGATCGACCTGAAAGGCAACTACGCCATCGATGACGGCGCATTGAACTTTGCCGGAGACGCCAAGATGCAGGCCACCGTTTCGCAGATGGTGGGCGGCTTTGTGGGAAAGCTTCTGAAGCCCGCCGACCGCTTTTTCCGAGGCAACGGAGCCGGAACCGAGGTTCCGGTCCACGTCGCGGGCACGCGCCAGGATCCCCGATTCGCAGTCGATTTCAAGCGCGTCCCGCACACCACTCCGCAAACCCCGGGACAACCAACCTCGCCCGGACCATGAAACCCTGAGGCGACCGCATTCGGCTCGCTCTCCGGCTAAGCCGGTTTTTGGCGCCTGTATGGGCCAAGGGGAGGAAGAGCACCTAACCCTGTGGTCAACTTCGCGTCCAGGATTTCCGTCTAATACCGCAACGGATCAGATCGCCGGATCCTTTCCCCGCAAAAGGGGACTTTTCCGTCGAGGCGGGGGCGTGACCATCGGAAATCGGCTTAGTTTCACGCATAACCCGCCCGCCTTTCAGCGGCGGATTGCGCGTGCCGGCTTTGCTCTTCTCGCCCTGGCGTCCCTAATATGTACGCCGCCCCTCTCGACGCAGACTGTGCGTCCTTCTTTGTCTGCGCCGCCGGCCATCCCGGCTCCGGGCGGCGAGGGTTCGACCTCCGCCAGCGCTCCAGCCTCAGCGCCGCCTGCGGCAACGGGCGCAGCCATTCACGGCATTGTCAAAGGCGACGACGGAACTGTCTACCAGGGGGTCCGCGTCACGCTTGTTGAAACCGGAGCCAACCCTCTTCCACCACCGGCAGCGCAGGTCACCGACGCGAACGGCGCATTCGACTTCACCAGCCTTCCCGCCGGTCCGTTCCGGCTCACTCTTTCTTCCCGCGGCTTTCTCACCCGGTCGGTCTCCGGTGTCCTGCAGCCGGGCGAAAACTACGACGCCCAGACCATCGTCCTGCCTCTCGCCGCCGCCAGCAGCGAAGTTCGCGTCACCGCCTCGCGGGTTGAAATCGCGGAGGCCCAACTCAACCTGGAGGAAAAGCAGCGCGTTTTGGGCGTGTTTCCGAATTTCTATGTCACCTATGACCCCGACGCGGCGCCGCTGACCGCGCGCCAGAAATTCCAGCTTGCGTGGAGGTCGAGCATCGATCCCGTGACGTGGGTGCTGGTTGGCGTTTCGGCCGGGGCCGAGCAGGCCGACAACACCTTTGCGGGATACGGCCAAGGCGCCCAAGGCTTCGCCAAGCGCTATGGAGCCGGCTATGCCGACACCTTTAACGCGACGATGCTCGGCGGCGCCATTCTGCCATCTCTTCTGAAGCAGGACCCGCGCTACTTCGTGAAGGGAACCGGGAGCGTCGGCTCGCGCATCTGGTACGCCCTTGAGACAACCGTCATCTGCAAAGGTGACAACGGCCGCTGGCAGCCGGCCTACGCGTCGATCCTCGGAGGACTGGCGGCAGCCGGCATCTCCAACATTTACTATCCGGCCAGCGACCGCACAGGCCTCGAGCTCACCTTTGAGAATGCGGGAATTGGCCTCGCCCTGGGCGGCGCCGAAAATCTACTGCAGGAATTTCTCATCAGAAAGCTCACTCCCGGCGCGCGAAAAAGCAACATGGGCGAATAGACGGCTCGCTCACTCTGTCCGCCCTCCAACGCGGGCCGCCTGAGCAATTTTCGTCACCGGGCATTTGTCCTATATTCTCTACATTCTGGCGACTCATGACAGGCTCCTGGAAATATGAGAGCTTCAGGCGATTGGTGTGGTGTGGCCATACCGGCCTCCTTTTCAATCTGCGTGCAAACGAGGTTGCCGGGGTTTACTCAGGAACAATGGGCGCAGTTATGCAGTAAAACACAATGACAAGCTAGACATGAACTATGGTGTTTCCGATTTTTGCACCCAAGAATCGGGGATGCCTCCTTTGCGGGGACAACAGACAAGAAAAAGCAGACACGAGCAAGCGATCGTCAACGCTTGACCGAAGCTGGAGTTGAGCACGCAAGCATGGCCGTAACTCTATACCTATGTTTCGCTCTAAATGCCTAATTCTGGCTCTCATCGCCAGCGCTTTACTGCCGGCGGAGGCATTGCATGCGCAAAATGCCTTGGAGACTTCTCCGTGCGCCAGCCTGCCACACGCCGATCACCCCAAAGTCACGCTCTCGAATGGAAAGATGGAGGCCGTAGTTTTTCTGCCCGATAAGGACGTGGGGTACTACCGCGCAACGCGGTTTGACTGGTCCGGGGTCATCGCATGCGTCGCCGTGAACGGACATAAATTCTTCGGAGAGTGGACGCCTTACGACCCCTTCAAGAACGATTCCATCACCGGACCCGTCGAAGAATTCCGCACGGATAATGGCGTGATGGGGCATTATCCTCCTAGCTCGCCACTGACTACGATTAGAACCCAAGCTATCGGCTATGACGAAGCCAAACCGGGCGAAGCCTTTTTGAAACCAGGCGTCGGCATGCTGCGTAAAGTCGATGACCGTCCGTACAGCTCTGGCGCGCTTTACCCGATTGTCAACGTAGGGACATGGACCACCAAGGTCAAGAAGGACTCGATCTTATTCCGGCAGGTTCTGAATAGTTCGGAGGGTTACTCCTATGTGTATACTAAAACGCTTTTACTTGACCCAGATGGCGCAGGAATGACGTTACAACACACGTTGAAAAACACAGGATCAAAAATGATCGACACCAAGGTATACGATCACGACTTTTTTATCTTCGATGACAAACCGGCCGGTCCAGGAACGGTAATCCGCTTCAAATTCCACTCTCAATCAGTCGATCCGATGACGGACATGGTCAAGATCGATGGAAATGAAATTCAATTTCAGCGAAGCGCAAAGCCACACGAGTTTATCAATGCCTATATTATGGGATATTCGAGGAAGGTTTCCGACTACGACATTCTAGTTGAGGATAAGAGCCGTCAAATCGGCGTCGAACAAACCTCCGATACTCCTATTTCGCGGATCTTATTTTGGACCAACGGAAGCCCGGTTTGTCCAGAAGTCTATGTACATGTCCCGGCTGCGCCGGGGCATGCTTCGCACTGGAAAATTCATTATCGTTTTTTTACTCCCGGCCGTTAGACTGTTGGGAAACCTATCATCTTGACAGAAGCGGCGCCCGGTTGATAGCGTTTCGGCCATCTCATATTCGGCCATAGTCATGAGCCCTGGCATAACATGGAGGTTGAGCGATGCGTCATTCTAATCGGGTACTGCAGCAGCTCGTGCGATTGGCATTAGTGCTCGTCTTCGTCGTAGCCATGCACGCACAGACGATTACCGGAAACATCAACGGCACGGTGACGGACCCTTCCGGAGCAGTAATTCCCGGCGCGGAGGTTACGGCGACTAATGTCGAGACGAATGTATCGAGCAGTACGACGTCCAATAACGATGGCATCTACGACATTCGCTTCCTGCAGGTAGGCCATTACACCGTAACAGTGGCAGCTCAGGGGTTCGATCAACGAACTTTCGGTCCGTTTACCTTAGAAGCCAATCAGGACGCCAAAATCGATGCGCAGATGATCGTTGCGGGCACGACCCAGCAGGTAACCGTACAGGTCGCGGTGGCGCCTCTGCTGAATACCGAAAACGCTCAACTCGCGACGACCCTGGATACGAACGCAATTGCCAACGTGCCCTTGGTCGGCCAGCAATTCGCGCAGTTAACCATGTTCACTCCAGGGGCAATCAATACTGATCCTTCCGCCAATGCCGGCAATGAAGCAATCGGAGTGAACACGGGCATCAACAACGGTGTCTCTGTGAATGGCAATCGTCAGCAGGTGAATAACTACATTCTGGACGGCATCGAGATTAACGAAACATTGAATAATACCATTGGTTACAATCCCGCCCCGGAAGCGCTCGCCCAACTCCAGATCACGTCAGCCAATGCCAATGCCGAGTTTGGCAATGTAAACGGCGGCGACGTCGATATGCTGCTGAAGAGCGGCGCCAACCAATTTCATGGAAGCGCCTACGAGTTTCTTTCCGACTATCTTCTGGATGCGAACACCTGGACCAACAAACACACCCCGCCCATTGTTCCAAGGAACTCTTTCACACAGTCGATCTTTGGCGGCACCCTCGGCGGTCCCATCCTGCACAACAAATTGTTCTTTTTCGGTGACTACGATGGCGGCCGGTACCACGAGGGCGGTCTTGGACAAGCGAGCGTGCTCACTGCCTTGATGCGCACCGGGGACTTTTCCGAGTTGCTCGATCCAGCCATCATGGGGGCAGGCAAAACAATCCAGCTCTACGACGCGTCCACAACAGCGTACACGCCCTATCCGAACAATCAGCTTCCCATCCTCAACCCTGTGGCACAATATCTGTTCGCTCACGCCAATGCTCTTCCGATGCCGAATCACGCTCCTCTGGCGGGGACGCCGGACGAGAACAACTATGTGGGGCCGTTGAAGAACCGACTATATAACAACCAATTCGATGTGAAGATCGACGCCACATTGACTAAAAGAGATTCCTTGATGGGACGCTGGCTGCAAAGCGACAATGGCAGCACCACCACCAACCCACTTGCCATCAGTTTTCCTAACGTTCCCATCACGCCGGTAAAGGGTGTGGCGCTGAACGAGGTGCACACGTTCAATGCATCGATGGTGAATGAGTTCCGCGCCGGATACATGAGGATTCGTTCCGAGGAGGGAGTTGACGTGGACACGACGGGGCTTTTCGGCGCCAATGGAAATATGGTTGTGGGCATTCCCGGAGGTAACGCGGGAGGAATTGTCGGTTTCGCGGCCCAGACGCCCAATCCCGGGTCGACCTCCGGCCTGACCGTGGCCAATGGCGGCGAGTATACGACGATGGGGAATTCGTACGGTGGACAGACCTTTGTCGATAACTCCTGGACCTACGGTGACGACTTTACCTGGCAAAAGGGCAAGCACACCATCAAAATGGGAGCTCAGTTCCTGCGCGAGGAATCAAACGACTTCTCGGCGGGCAATGATGGTGTGCTGGGCACCATGGCGTATACCGGCGTCTCCACGTCGAATCCAAACCTTAACGACGCGGCTGGTTACTCAATGGCAGACTTCGTCCTGGACCGCGTCGACTACATCGGACAGGGCACGTTCACCGGACCTCAGGGTCTGCGGCAATGGCGCGACGCCTATTTTGTCCAGGATGATTGGAAG
>JASHOC010000349.1 GCA_030041305.1 Acidobacteriaceae bacterium | reverse complement strand
TGCCGTTGCGGTCCATCTGCATGGAATTGGGCACGTAGGGCAGACGCACGTTCGCGCCCAAGGCGCCGGTGAGCACCTCGAGCGGGACAAAGTACTGCGACTGGCCTGGGGCCGCGAACCAGAGGTAATCGCTCGCCGTTCCCGGGGTGGTGATGTCCACCGGGTTCGAAGCGATTGACAGACCCGTGCCGTTGACGCCGATTTCATTGATGGGCGACGGATTGCATGTCGGCGGCTGGCAAACCGCGTACAGCGAGGAAACCCCGGGGAAGCTGGTGGTGATGGCCCCGCCCGCGCTGGCGCTGATGTCCACCGGGTTGGTGGACTGGTAGGCGAGGGTAAGACCGGTGATGGGGCATCCGGACGGAGGGCAGGCCGTCACGTTGTTGTCGTAGACCGTGGTGGTCAGGTTCTGGGGTACGCCTTGGCTTATGGTTCCCGATGTTGATCCGTTGGCAAGCTTCACGCTGATCGACTCCGGCGGACAGGTGGAAAAGTATCCGGCCGCCGAACCTGACCCCGCGATCGAGCCCGTGATCACCGTCGTGCCGGGCTGCTCGGCCGTGATCTGGTTATTGGTGGAGTTAATCGAAGCCACCTGAGCATTGCCTGCGGTGAAGCTCATGATCCCAATCGTCGATTCGCAGCTCGGTATCGAGGAAAGGGGCACTTGAGCGCCACTGACGCCGTTCACGTACGGCAACGGGCAAGCCAGGTTGGGCGAGGCGGAGGTGGTCACCGACGAAGGCGCGCACAAAAGCACCTGCTTGCCGTTTTGCGCGTAGCAAGCCTCCTCGTCAAGCTGCGCCACCTGGGATTGCGAAACGCATTGTTGCGGCCCGACAAGAGAAACGGAAGTAATCGTCGGGTGAATATACACAGCAACCGGATTGGAGGTCACCGAATCCGCCGTGGCCGTGATATAGGCGACGGAATACGGCAGCCCATTTGTTGACGGCGCCGGGACGGGCGCGTTGCAGTAGGTGTAATTGGCGATGCCGCCGCCGGTGTTGCGGTTCCAGGTGCCGGCGCAGATGAGTCCGGTGGGCGAGATGTCCACCAGTTGATTGTTTGTGGTGCCGTAGGTGTAACTGTTGGAGCCCACCGAGGCGGAGGTTTCAAGGCAAGTGTAAGCCTGCGGGGATTGCACTTGCATCGTTTGCCCGTAAGCCAGCGAGATCCCGGTTTCCTGGGGCTGCAAGAGGATGTAAGCGACTTGGGTGGTTTTCAAGTCGTAACCCGAGTTCAGGGGGCAATACTTGGCCGCCGGGTTGCGCGTGCAGCCAGAGATGGAAACCCCGGCGGGAATGGCCCAACACAACAAGCAAACAAGCGTCAAAAACCGCCGCATGAATCCTCCCCGCCCCGCTCGATCGCACTGCGGAACGGTCTTTCCGACTCTGTCAGAGATGATGAATTGAGCCGGCCGCTTGCCTGTCCGGCGCTGGCTCGCCGCCGAAAATCAACACAACCGCCCGCCTTCCTCAATCCGACTACGGATCGTTTCAGGTAGGCGAGCAAAGCGCAAAAGTCCAAAGAAAAAGTGTATCAGGGCGGGCTCCTCACGTACGCAACCCCTGGCTGCCGGCAAACTCTCTCCCATAGACTCTGCTCGAAGCTGATGGCGAGCAGCCGCTTTACCCGCCCGCCGGCATATAGCGGGCGAACCACTCCGCGGCGCGCTCCAGCACATCGCGCCGGTGCGCGGGATTGACGAAACCGTGACCTTCATTGGGATAGACGACGAGTTCTGTGGGCACGTGGAGGTCGCGCAGCGCGTGCCAGAACTCGAACGACTGCGGCGCAGGGCACTCGCCGTCGCGGTCGCCCACCACGACCAGCGTGGGCGTGCGCGCCTGCTTGATGAAATCGATGGCCGAGCTTTTGGCGTAGACTGCCGGGTCATCGTACACCGAGGCCCCGAAAAATGGAATCATCCACTGGTCGATGGAGTTTTCGCCGTAATAGCTCAGCCAGTCGGAAATGCCCGCGCCCGCAACCGCGGCTTTGAACCGATGCGTCTGGGTGATGGCGAACATGGTCATGAAACCGCCGTAGCTCCATCCCGTCAGACCCACGCGCCCGGTGTCGATGGGGTACCGGGCCTCGACTGCCCCCACGCCCGCCACAATGTCGCGCAAGTCCCCGTAGCCAAAGTCCTTACGGTTGGCCTGTGTGAACTCCTCGCCCAGCCCGTAGCTGCCGCGCGGATTCGGCTCCAACACAAAGTAGCCGAGCGCCGAAAACGCTTCGGGACTGAGAGGATCACCCCGTGCCCAGCGGGGAACCACCGCCGAAGACGGCCCGCCATGAACTTCCACAAGGAGCGGATAGCTGCCGGCCGGGTATTTCTTGGCCGGATCGTAGTCTTTGGGTAGCAGCAACCATCCCTGCACCTGAAAACCGTCACTTTTCCAGTTCACAGAAACGGACCGGCCCCACTCTGGCGCGACACCTTGGTTGAAATGCGTAAGCTGCATTGGACTGCCCGCCCGGCTCCCCGCGCCGGGACGCACTGCATAGATTTCCGTGGGGCGGTCGAAGGTGCTGGCGCGAAAAACGAAGAGCGAGCGATCAGCGGTCGAGGAGAGGCTGAACTCGAATCGGCCGTCGCCCACCGTGCCCGGGAAGCTGAAGGCGGTGCGGCTGGCCGCGGCGGTGGTGTTGGGCTCGTCGCGGTCGCCGCCAAGCGCAAGCCGAATGAGCCGGCAATCGCCGCCGGCAATCTCATCCACATACAGATGGCGCTCACCATCCCAGGCGATCCAAGCGGGCGTGGAAGCCCGGCCGGGCGTAACATCGCGCGGTTCGCCCCCTGAAGCGGAGACCATCCAGACATCGCCGCCGGTCGCACCTTGGTCGCTCATCAGGCCGCCGATGAAAGCGATTGCGTGGCCGTCCGGAGACCAGCGCGGCACGGCGATCTGCAGTCCGTGCAGCGGTCCCGATACCTCGGCCGGGGCTAGAATCGCCTTCGCCGCTCCGCCCAATTCCTGTACGTAGAGCTTCGCCACCCACCAGTTGTTCTCGCCCGGCGGGTCGGCCGCAATATAGGCCAGGGACTTCGAGTCGGGCGACCAGTCAAACTCGAAAACATGGAGCTTGGCGGGCGTTGCTTCCACAGCATCCGGCGCGTCCGCGTCAACGCGTGTGACGGCCACGCGCTGAATCTCTATATCGTCCTCGCCAATCACGCCCGCAGGCGGCCTTTCGGCAGCCAGCGCCCCAGCCGGCCTCGTGGCGCCCTTCACGTACAGAAAAGCGATTTCTTTCCCGTCTGGCGAAAAAGCGGGTGCGTCCACGTACCCGTGCAGTTCGGTCAACCGGCGCACGGGGCTGCCGTCAAGATGCGAAAGATACAAGTCCGGCTGTCCGCCCTCCCGCGCGCAATTCGAAAAGAATGCCATCGAGGCGGAATCGGGCGACCAGGTAATTTCGCTTTCGTCGCAAGACTCGTCCGTCCCGGCGGCCGCGGTCACGCGTTGGTTCTTATCCAGTTCGCCCATCGCGGCGACGCGAATCTCTTCGCCCTCATTCGTTTCTTCGACCCATGCCAGCCGCTTTCCATCGGGCGAAACCGCCACTTGGTCGATGGAGCGGCCGCGGCCGACGCTTTCGAGGACTTCATCGATGTGCGCTTGCTCCGCTGTTGAAAGTTGGCGCGCGTCTTGCGCCATAGCGGCGCAAAACCAAAGGACTGGGCAAGCAAGGAGGGCGGCGCCGGCGAACATCGCCTGGCGGCGCCTGCCGGTGAGCGGGAACCAACTCATAGCGACGATGCTATCAGGGCGCGGTTGCCGCCGGCGTTGCCCGAGCTCCCGCTCGGCGCACACTCCGGTGCGAACCCGCTTAGAAGCGTTCCGGAATGCTCCAACCTATCGCCGCCGTCCTCGCGGCTCACCATCCACGGTGATAGTAGACGTAATAAGGAACAGAAAAAATCGACATCAGGAGGGCCACGACCCAGCCGATCACAGTCCAGCCGAGAAAGAGGTTCAAGAGCAGAATGCCGGTAGAGTTGTGCGTGTGCCGGACACCCGCGATGATCGCCGGGAGGAAATAGAGCCCTATTCCAAAGATCAGAAAGTGCATACAAACTCCCGTCAACTTCCAAGAATGATACGCAGAGTGTACTCCCTTTGGTTCCCCTCCTCGCGGGCTTTTTACCCCCGTACAATCGATGCGTATGCCCGCCTGCGTCCGCTCGCACGCCAAGGTCAACCTTGGCCTCTATATAGGAGCTCCATGCCCCGACGGATTTCACTCCCTGGTCACGGTCTATCAGACCCTGGAGATCCACGACCTGGTGACGGTGACCGCCCGCCGGGCTCCCGCGACCGCATTGTTCCTGGTTGCTGGCGATGCGCGTGTGCCCACCGACAGCCGCAACACCGCCTGGAAGATGATTTCCTTGGCTTTGAAAGAGATGGGTGTGACGGCCGAGGTCGAAATCCGCATCGAAAAGCGGTTGCCTGTCCAGGGCGGGCTGGGCGCCGGCTCGGCCAATGCAGTCGCGGCGCTGGTGGGGCTGGAAGCTGAGCTAGGAATCAGAGGTCGGGGATCAGGGATCAGTGACCAGGAACAAGGAGCAAATCCGGCGCCGGAAAACTGGTCCGCCCGCCGGCTCGGGATCGCCGCCCAGGTCGGCTCCGACGTGCCCCTATTTCTCGTCGGCGGAACGGTGCTGGGCCTCGATCACGGTCAACGGGTCTCGCCCCTGCCGGATATTGAGCCCATCTGGTGCGTGTTGGCCATTCCCGAGACCGGCGTCTCCACCCCACAGGCCTTCCGCGACTGGGACGAGCTGTGCGCCGCCGAAGATTTGACCCCCGCAGCCAGTGCGGCTAAACTGAACAAGTTGAGCCGAGCCTATGCCGAGGCCTTCGGGGCATCTACCGGGGGCGGCGGCCAGGAAGCTGGCTTCTCCGGTGTCCTCGCCAAAAGGAATCAACACTGCCGCGAGGACCGGGCCGGACCGCGTCCGTCCGCGCTTGTCCGCACCGGGATCACGAGCTGGATCCAAAACGACTTCGAGCGGGTCGTGTTTCCCCAGCATCCCTCCCTTGCCGAGATCAAGCGGGTTCTTGCGGCCGATGGCGCGCCGGAGGCAGCCGTCTATGCTTCACTGTCCGGGTCCGGCTCGGCGCTCTACGGGTTGTACCGCACCCGGGGAGATGCGGAAGCAGCGCAAGGCCGGATCAGGATGCAGTTTCGCGGCGTGGGGGTGCAATTGACCAGAACCCTGCCGCGGAGCGAGTACTGGGATCGGATGATTGTGAAAGAAAGCGTTTAGCTGTTGGCTTTCAGCGTCATTTTCCAGCGGCTAGAAGCCGAGAGATGAAAGCTGATAGCTGATAGCTGATAGCTGATGGCTGATAGCTTGTTTTTGCTGTTAGCTGATAGCAGTTTTTGGGCGATCGACTAATGGTAGGTCAAGTGCCTTTGGAGCACTCAGTCCAGGTTCGAATCCTGGTCGCCCAGCCAAATTTCCGTGAACTGAAGTCGGGGAATGAGCAAAATCCGGGAACGACCAAAGCTAACCAGCTTGGAGGGCTCTTGAGATGGAACTTGAAACTCTGGTGAAGGATGAAGACAAGCCGAAGGCTAATCAGCCTCCGGCGCCGCGCGAAACGCCCTCCAGGGAGCCGGCCGCCGCAGCTGCCCAGGACGCTAAGGTCAAGGAGCCCAAGCCGGCCGCTGAGCGCAAACGCACCCGCAATTTAAGCGAAGACAAGCGTTTCAAGCTCTTCTCCGGCACCGCCAATCCGGAACTGGCGCGCAAGATCGGGACGCACATTGGAGTTCCCGTGGGCGAGGCCAAACTGCAGCGCTTTGCTGACGGCGAGGTTTACTTCCAACTGCTCGAAAACGTGCGCGGCGTGGACGTTTTCGTGGTCCAACCCACTTGCTATCCGGTGGACCAGCACCTCGTCGAGTTATTGGTGATGATCGATGCCCTCAAGCGCGCTTCGGCGGCCCGCATTACAGTGGTGGTGCCCTATTACGGTTACGCGCGCCAGGATCGCAAGGACCGCCCGCGCGTGGCCATCAGCGCCAAGCTCATCGCCGACCTGCTCACCACCGCGGGCGCCAATCGCGCCTTGTTCGTCGATCTGCACGCCGCCCAGATTCAAGGCTTCTTCAACATTCCCGTGGATCACCTCTTCGCCAGCCCGGTGCTGGTCAGTCATTTCCGCGAGCTGAACCTGCCTAACCTCATCGTCGTTTCGCCCGACGCCGGCGGCGTGGAGCGGGCGCGCTTCTTTGCGCAGAAAATGGGCGCTCCCTTGGCCATCGTCGACAAACGCCGCACCGACCTCAATGTGGCGGAGGTGATGCACGTGGTCGGCGACGTCCACGGAAAAACCTGCCTCATCATCGACGACATCATCGATACTGCCGGCACCCTGGTAAAGACCGTGGACGCGCTGTACGCCGCAGGGGCCCGGTCCGTCCACGCCTGCGCCAGCCACGCCGTGCTTTCCGGCCCGGCCATTGACCGCATCGCCAACTCGCGCTTAGAGCAAGTGGTGGTTACCGACACCATTCCCTTGCGCGAAGCGGCGCAGAAGTTACCCAAGATTAAGGTGCTCACGATCTCCGGCCTGCTAGGCGCGGCCATCGAGAGCATTCACATGGAAACCAGCGTGAGCACGCTGTTTTCGTGAAACAGCTTTTAGCTATTAGCTTCCAGCTGCTAGCTGGTGAATTCGCACGATTGGCCCTGGCCCTGAAATGAAGGCTAAAACGAAAGCTCGATGCGGTCTGTTGAGGCAACCTCGAGCACAACAACAACCCGACAGCTAGAGGCTAGGAGCTAGAAGCTAAAAGCTGCCTTCCAAGAAACGAGAAAACGCCAAATGCCAGAAACTGTCGCAGCCACGCCCCGGAAGGGCAAGTTCAACAAGAATGCGGCGCGCCGCGTGCGCCGCGCCGGCAGGATTCCCGCCGTTTTGTACGGCGCCGGCCACGATCCCTTGGCCGTCGAGGTGGATCCCAAGCAGATTTCCCGGATCCTTTTTTCCGAAACCGGGCACAACACCATCTTCGACGTCGAGGTCGCGGGCGTGCCCCCGGCCAAAGCCATGATCGTCGATTGGCAGCGCGAGCCCATCAAGGATCAGCTCTTCCACATTGATCTCAAGCGCATCGCTCTCGATAAGCCTTTGCGCGTTCGCGTGCGCGTCAAACTGTTGGGCGTTCCGGTGGGCGTCAAGACCGAAGGCGGCATCCTGGACCAGGTTCTGCGCGAGGTCGAAATCGAATGCCTGCCGGCCGACATTCCCAGCCATATCGACGTGGACGTAAGCGGACTGGAAATGCACCAGGTGTTGCGCGTCAACGGTCTGCCGCACTCCGAAAAGATCAAGTATTTGAGCGCCGAGGACGCCACAGTGGCCCACGTGATCGCCATTCGCGAAGAAGCGCCGCCAGCGGCCGAGGCCGAAGCGGCGGCTGCGGCGGCAACCACCGAAGCCGCGGCGCCGGCCGAGCCGGAGGTCGCCAAGAAGGGCAAGCCGGAGGCCGAGGCGGCAGCCAAAAAGCCCGAGGCCGGGGCGAAGAAGTAAGCCTTGGCCAAAGGAAGCGAGTCCCGTGGCTCCGGCTGGAGAGGATTATTCACCCGGGCTCCTGAATCGGATCGACCCGGCGCGGAAAGACCGGCGCCAGGGTCGATCGCCGGGGAGCCGGGAAGTAGCGGGAAGGGCCCATTCCTGATTGTGGGCCTTGGCAACCCTGGCCTCGAGTATCTGTGGACCCCGCATAATGCGGGATTCATGGCCATTGACCGCATTGCCCAGCAGGAGGGCGTCGCGGTCCAAGGCCGGGGTCCCCGGCAAGCGCGCTTTTCGCTTGCTGGGGCGTGGAACCGGCGCGGAAGAGCCGCTACCGCAACCTGCCGCATCGCAGGGCGCAGGGTGATTCTGGCCAAGCCGGAAACGTTTATGAACCTGAGCGGAGCTGCCGTGGCCGCTCTGGTCGAGGAGTTTGAAGCCGACCCGGCGCGGGACCTGCTGGTGATCTACGACGAGCTGGATTTGGCATTGGGAACCTTCAAGATCAGGGAACGCGGTTCGCCGGCCGGGCACAACGGAGCCCGCAGCGTAACCGGGGCCCTGGGAACGCAGGAGTGGTTGCGGTTGCGCATTGGCGTGGGTCCGGTATTGCCCCCGGAAGCGGTTGCAGCCGACGGCAGGCGTCCGGGCAAGGATTACTTGCTCTCGCCCATGCGCAAAAAGGACCTGGCGGTGTTGGACGAGGTGCTGGACCGCGTGGCCACGGCCGTCCGGCGCATCCTGGAGGCTGGCCCGGCCGCCGCGATGAACGAGTTTAACCGGAAGGACGACAAGGATCAGGGATCGAAGGATCAGGGACAAGTGACTTAGGAACTGTGGCCCTGCGAACTGAGAGCTGAAAGCTGATAGCTGCAAGCCGAAGCGAGGCGCTCCGGCAGAAAAGGAATACGGATGTCCCGTTTGTATGAAGTCATGTTTATCATTCGGCCCGATATGGCCGAAGAGGATGCCGACAAGTTGATTGCCGGCTTTGCCGCGACGGTCGCCAACGGTGGCGGCGTCGTCAAGTCGGTGGAGAAAATGGGCCGGCGCAAGCTTGCTTATGTGGTGCGCAGGTTCGCCGATGGCGCCTACGTCCTGCTCACCATCGAAGCTGGCGGTCCCGTGGTGCTTGAGCTGGAGCGCCGGCTGCGCGTCAGCGAGCCGGTGATTAAGTTCATCACCGTGCGTATGGACCAGGAAGAGAAGCGATTGGCCAAAGTGAAGGCGGCGCGGGGCACGCGCAGAAGCGCGCCGCCGGCCGCCGCATCCACTGAAGCTGCATCGTCTGCAGCAACCGAGACCGCTCAGGCCAGCGCTTAGGCCATCACTCGTTTCGCTGCAGGCGATCTGCGATCGCCAGCTTCGAAGAATTGTCCTCGGCGCTCCAATGCGCACGCGGACACCCAAGGAATATTGAGGAAACACGATGCCTGAAGAAACTCAAGCCAGAAACTCCGCCACGGCGGATTCACCTTCATCGCCCGCCTCCGGGCAAGGTCCCACTCCGCGCGGCCCGCGCCCTGCCGGCGGTCCCGGCGGCCGCGGAAAATTCTTTCGGCGCAAGAAGGTCTGCAAATTCTGCACCGACAAAATCGACGCCATTCCCTACCGCGACGTACGGCTGCTGCAACAGTTTGTAGCCGAGCGCGGCAAGATCGTGCCGCGGCGCCTTACGGGCGTCTGCACCACGCATCAGCGCCGCCTGACTCGCGCCATCAAGCAGGCGCGCAATATCGCGCTGCTGCCTTTCGCCACGCATCACTAACACGCGTGCCGCAGGAGTGAGTTGCCGAAACGTTGCACGGCCGCAGCCGCATTGGGTGAAGATGACAGGCCTTGGCGTTTGTCATCCCGGCGCTGACCCTGAACGAAGTGAAGGGGAAGCGGAAGATTCTGCGGCTGCTTTGCACCGCGTGCGTTTGGCGCCACTGTTCAAACAGCCCCTGAGGCTCGCTGTGCACGAATCGATTTGGAGAATTTCGATGGAAGTCATTCTGAAGCAAGACGTCGTGAACCTCGGCAACCGCGGCGACGTGGTTAAGGTGGCTGACGGTTACGGCCGCAATTACCTGTTGCCCCGCAAATTGGCCATGCAGGCCACCGAATCCAACAAAGCGGTCATCGAGCAAATGAAGGCCTCTGCGGCTCGCCGCTCCGCCACGGAAAAGGCGCAGGCCGAGCAGCTTGTCGTCAAGCTCGAGCCCGTCGAGCTCAGCTTTATCCGCAAGGCCGGCGAGCAGGGCCACCTCTTTGGCTCCGTCACATCGGCCGATATCGCCGCCGGACTGGCCGCGCAGGGGTTTGAAGTGGATCGCCGCAAGATCCTTTTGAACGAGCCACTCAAGAGCCTCGGCGAGTTTACGGTGCCCATCCGCCTGCACCGCAACGTGACCGCGCGCGTCAAGGTGAAGGTCGGGACCGAAGCTGCCCAGAGCGCCGAAGCCGCCGAGCCCGCGACCGAGCCGGCTGCGGAAGACCCAACCGCCGAGTAGCGCGCTCCCAAAGCCTGCCGTCCCCGGTCCGCTGAAAGCCGGCGGGCGATCACGCCTGGATGGCCTGGAATCCCAATTCCCGCGCCGCATCCAGCAATTGCGTGTCGCCGGAGATGAAGGCGCGGCCTTGCGGCCTGCCAAAACGCCAGGCCAGCGCGGCGGCGAGGTGCAGGGCGTCGGCAGCCTTCAGCGGAAAGCGATCCACCAACCATTCCGCCTGCTCGCGCAGGACTGGATGCGGCGCAACTTCGCGCCAGCCGCTCCGCAGCCGCTCCAAAGACACTTGCGCCTCGACGCTTCCTCTTGGCGTCATGAGCCCCATGCGCATCAGCCGCGCAAATGCGCTTCGCAGCTCCACCGGCGCGGTCCACCAGACCATCATCTTGTACTTAGCGCTCAGAGCTCGAACAATCGGAGTCGATTGTTGTTCGACGCAAAGCGGAACCAGCGCGCTCGAGTCCCAAAACGCGTACTCCATCTATCGATCGCCCTTGCTGTCGATCGCCGCCTGCACAGCCACATCGTGCGGGACGTTGGGTCGGGGCAATTTCCAGAAGGCGTCCCAGTCCATCTCTTCTTTTTCCAGCGTCATCTGGCCAGTAGCGACCAAATACGCCTCTCCAGGGTCGAGATCGGCAGGCAGGTCGATTGGCACAATCTTCGCTATGGGTCTTTTGCGGTCCAGCACCACCACCTCTTCGCCGGAGCGGACGTAGCGTAGCTGGGTGCTGAGCTGATTCTTCAATGCGCCAATGTTCACGGCTCTCATGAATCGAGTCTACCTCAACTTGGCTATTTTGGCCAAGTTGGGTCTAGTAGACCGCGACTCTAATTGATGATCGTGGGACCTGGCTCAAACCCGGGCTCACTGGCCGCGGATTCTCCCTGACCAAACGCCGCAGACATAATCCCCATCGTCGCGGCAAGCCAAGGGATGGCTTCTGCGCAGATTTCGTCTGCTAACGTCGGAGAAGTAGGGTTTTTCGAACTCAAGAAAACCGGAACCCCATCATCACGAAGGACGATGTTCCAACGCGCACTGAATGGGTCGCCGTGAGTTGCGCTGTTGAGGTCGTGGGTGAAGCCTTTCAAAGAGTCAAACTTTTCGCTCAGAAGGTGCTCGTTCAGGTACTCGATCATTTGCTGAAGCTTGGGACGCCTCCTGTAATCCCAGCCGTCATCCCAGATCTCCAGGCCACCCGGATTCTTGAACAAATACAGGATTGTGACGGCGCGCTCTGTTAATGGCCGCACCAATACCTTTGCACCGAACAAGTAACCTTGGCGAATGAGCTCTCGAATTGAGAGGGAGAGCGAGATAGTTTGCGGAACCAGTATGCAGAGAGCTCTCTGAAGAGCCGACAACTCGCGGCCGTGCGTCGCCGGGGCGGTTCTTGAGTTGAGCTCCATGCAAGAGCAAATAAGGCTGTCAAACACGAACAGAGAATTAAGCCCCAGGTGGGGCTCGTTATCCGGGGTAAATACCGGCGTGGACGTTTTCTTTTCGGGTATGGGAGGAGTATATTCCAGGGTCCCCTAACCCGGCGTAGCCGGAACCAAAACCTGGCATTTTCCCGAAAGTTGGAGCCTTTGAAAAAATGCCGAAATCCCGCATGAATACTGACCGAAACGTACATCGCCAGAAATATTCTGCGCAAAATGTGCAGGATTCAAATGGATAGGTACTAAGAATCACCCACCACCGCCAGCGGCTTCTCCCGATCCGTCCTCAGCGTAGGCACGGCGGCCAGCAGGCTCTTTGTGTATTCATGCGACGGCCGGGTCAGAAGCTGCATGCAATCCCCGCTCTCCACCACCTGCCCTCCGCGCATCACGGCCACGCGGCTCGCCACCTGGCCCACCACCGCCAGATCGTGCGAAATGAAGAGCATCGCCAGCCCATGCTCGCGCTGCAGTTCCCTGAGCAGCGCCAAAATCTGCGCCTGCACGGTCACGTCGAGCGCCGTGGTGGGCTCATCGGCGATCAGCAGCCGCGGCTTGTTGATGAGCGCCATGGCGATCAGAATGCGCTGGCGCTGTCCGCCGGAAAACTGGTGCGGATACTCGCCGAAGCGGCGCGCCGCATCGGGAAGGCCCACCGCCTCGAGCGCGGCAATAGCCCTTCGCTTCACCTCTTCTCTCGTCCAAAGGGAGAAGCGCGAAGCGCAACCTTCGGCCACTTGGCGGCCGATCGACATGACCGGATTCAGCGCCGTCATCGGCTCTTGAAAAATCATCGCTATCTCGCGCCCACGCACCTGGCGCAACGCGCGATTCGGCAGACCCAGCAGGTCAATACCGGCTAAAAGGTTAGTGCCGCTCCTATGGGTGATTTTCTTCTCGCCCGCTGTCTCCAGGCCGCGCGCCTCACCGCTTCGCCAAAGGATTTGCCCACTCACCCGCGCAATCGGCGGCAGCAGTCCGAGGATCGCCAACGCGGTGGCGCTCTTGCCCGATCCCGATTCGCCGACCAGTCCCAGCACTTCTCCTTCGTTCAGGTGTAGGCTCACCCCGCGCACCGCCTCGACCGCGCCGAAGCCCACGTGCAAATCGCGAATTTCAAGTAGCGCGCCCATGCAGCCATCCTACGGCGTTGGTGGCTCGCGCGCCGAATCGCGCGCCACGTGCAGATTCTAAGCCGCTGTTTTCGCCAGGCTGCCGGCGCTGTGTATAGTGAGTGGGAAGATTGCCGGAATTTCCGCCCGCAGCGCCTTCGGCGAGGCGACACCGCGCGGATACAAAGGACCATCATGACGGAATTGCAGCAGATTTCCGGCGCTCGCAGCGCTCTCGACCGCGCCGTCTCGCGGGCCTACAAACGGCTGGGCGTCTATCTGATGTTGGTCTACATTGTCGCGTTTCTCGACCGCGCCAACGTCGGCTACGCTAAGCAAGCTCTTCAGGTTTCGGTCGGCATCTCCGAGGCCGTGTACGCCTTCGGCGCCGGGATCTTTTTCATCAGCTACTCCCTGTGCGGCTTTCCCAGCAACCTCATCCTGCACCGCGTCGGCGCCAAAATCTGGATCTCGATTCTCGTCCTGTGCTGGGGCGTCGCTTCCATGGCCACCATGTTTGTTCATGGCGCTGCTTCGTTTTACCTCTTGCGCCTGGTGGGCGGCATGGCTGAGGCTGGCTTCTTTCCGGGATCCATCTTGTATCTCACGTACTGGTTTCCCAACCGCATCCGCGGCGAGATTATCGGCTTTTTCTACCTTGGCGTCCCGTTGGCGTTGGTGGTTGGCGGACCATTATCCGGCGCGCTGCTCGATATGCACGCGTTCAGCCTGCAGGGCTGGCAGTGGATGTTTCTGGTGGAGGGATTTTTCGCCTTTGCCATGGGACTGACCTCCTTTTACTTTTTGGACAACAAGCCCGCCAACGCCAAGTGGCTTCCCACCGACGAGAAGCGCGCCCTCGAAGCCGCCCTTGGCGCCGAAGAGCACGCGCGCCGCTCCTCCGGCCCGGCCGATTTGCTGCCCATGCTCCGCGATCTGCGCGTACTGCGCTTTGTGCTCATCTACTTCATGATTCAGATGAGCATCTACGCCACAGTTTTCTATCTGCCCGCCGAAGTTGCGGCCCTCATGCACAAAACCGTCGGCATTGAGGTGGGCATCGTCACCGCCATTCCCTGGATCTGCTCCACCGCGGCCACCTATTGGCTGCCCACATGGGGCGACCAGTGGAACAATCACCGCAACATGGCCGCGCTCACGCTTCTCGCCGGAGGCTTGGCCAGTTTCGTCTTTCCCACCGCAGGTCCGGTCGTGGGCCTGATTGCGCTCTCCGTCGCAGCGTCCAGTTTCGTGGCCGTGCAGCCGCTCTTCTGGACTCTGCCCACCGGGTACCTGGCCGATCGCGCCAAGGCCGGAGGCATCGCGCTCATCGGCATGGGCAACCTCGGGGGATTTCTCGCGCCCAACCTCAAGGTATGGGCCGACGAACTGTTTCATTCTCAAAATGCGGGGCTCTACGTTTTGGCCGCCATTACTGTCTTCAACTCCGCGCTGCTGGCGCTGACCAGGAAAAACGCGGCCGCGCCCAAACCGCAATGAAGCGCGCGATTCGGCTTTTTCGATTCGGCTCTTCTCTTGAAACTGGAAGCGAATTGCGCCTGCCTCGGCGTACGGGACTATTCTTTGAGTTTGACCGTAATCTTGCGTGCGTCGCCGCCCTCTGAAGTAATGGCGATCTCGCCGGTGGCACGTTTGCGAATGCTTTTGAACTTTTCACCCCACTCCACCAGCACCAGCGCGTCCGGCGTGAGCAACTCGTCGAGCCCCAGCGTTTCCAGTTGCCGCTCGCTTTCCAGGCGATACACATCCAGGTGATAGAGCTTGACCGGCTTATCACCTTGCGTGCCGTCGTACTCGTGTAGGAGCGTAAACGTGGGACTGGTGACCTCATCGCGTTCCGCAGCCTGAAGGGCTTCGGCAATGCCCTTGACCAGCGTGGTCTTGCCCGTGCCCAGTTCGCCGCGCAGCAGCAGAAACTGCGGCGGCTTGAGCAGACGCGCCAGCTTGCGCCCCACCTCGACGGTGTCTGTCCCGCTCCGCGTCGTGAACTCGTGAATCCGGCCTTCCGCCGCTGGCGCTGCCTCAGTCATCTACTGATCCTCGCGTTGGCTTGCTGTATGCAATGCCCTGTAACCAAACATATCCGTTTGCGTCGTCTTTGCCAAAGTGAAAACGCTGGTGGAAACCCTCGTATTGAAAGGCGCGCGCTAGAAAACGAAGCGTATCCGTCGCCAGCAGCGTGTGCTCATCGCCCTCGCGCACTGCGAAATCCGCGGCAAGCCCATGCAGATACACCGCGGCTTCCACGGCGCGCGCTTGATCGCCCGGAATTTGCGCCATCAGCCCGGCAATGATGCCCGTGAGCAGATCGCCGCTGCCGCCCTTGGCCATCCCGGGATTGCCGCTGGTGTTGACCGCCACGCGCCCATCCGGGTGTGCGATTAGGGTGCGCGCGCCTTTAAGCACCACCGTCGCGCCCACACGCTGCGCAAAACTGCGCGCCGCCTCTAACCGATTCGCCTGCACCTCCGCAACCGAGGTGCCGGCCAGCCGCGCCATCTCGCCCGGGTGCGGCGTGAGCACCAACGTGCGCCCTTTGGCCAGCTTGGCCAGCAACACCGGCTTGGCAGCCAGAATATTCAACCCATCGGCGTCGATTACGGTGGGCATTTGTGTGGCCGAGAGCAATCCGGTGACGAATTTGACCGTTTCCGGAGCTTGCCCCAACCCCGGGCCGATGGCGAGCACGGTTTTGCCTGCGGTCAGCGCAGCCACGCGCTCCGGGGCGAGATCTTCCGAAGAAATCGCGCCCGCGGGCGTTGCGGCCAGCGGCCAGGTCATCAGTTCGGGTGCAAACGAAGCCACCGTCGCCAGCGCGGGCGCAGCAACCGCCGCTGTCACCAGGCCGGCGCCGGTTCGCAACGCCGCCAATGCCGTCATCGCCGGCGCGCCCGCTTTGCCGCCTGCCGCGCCAAAGCTGCCGCCCACCACCAGCACGTGGCCGAAGTTGCCTTTGTTCGACGCCGTCGCGCGCCCGGCCTGCGCCAGAGCCACCGACGACCCCGCCCAATCGACCCCAAGCGTCGAAACGATGGCCGCCTCCGGCGAGCCAATCGGCGCGACCACAATGGGTTGATCCCACCCTCGCGTCACTTGGCCGAACACGTGCGCCGGCTTGGGCGCGGTGAAAGTAATGACGGCGTCGGCGGGAAACACCGGGCCCTCAACCGTTTCCGCGGTTTCGTCCGCGGGCCAGCCCGAAGGCAAGTCTACCGCGAGAACCGGCGCTGCACTCGGCCGCACCCACTCGAGCGCGGCCAGCGCCAGCCCCTTAAGCGGTGGCTTGAACCCCGTGCCGAGCAGCGCATCGATAATCAGATCGGCGTTCAGCGCGTCTTTGTGCCGTTCCAGTTCCTGCGCCGTGGTCACCGCGTACACGCGGCCATGCATCGGGCTGGTAAGCTCGTTCCACGCCACGCCCGCGTCGCCCTTCAAAATTCCCGCGGAGCCGATCAGCAGCGTCGTCACGTCGAGCCCGTCCCGCGCCAGCAGGCGCGCCGCCATCATGCCGTCGCCGCCGTTGTTGCCGCGGCCGCACAGCACCGTCACCCGCTGCGCATGCTGAAACCGCTTCCGCGCCAGCCTCGCCACGGCCGAAGAGGCCGCCCGCATCAGATCGATGGAGGGAATGCCGAAACGCTCGGTCGTCGCGCGATCGCAGGCCTGCATCTCGGCGGCGGAGAGAACGTGCATCGCCTTCATACTACAAGAGCGAACTCCCCATGGCTGATGATGTCCAACGAAGTCCAGCGTAGCGCCCCAGGTTCGGGGCCCCCAGCAAGCGATTTGTGCTCGCTGGGGTGGTGGTCTCGATTTTGATTGAGCTTGGGTCCTGGAATGCGCGCCTGCGAATGCATGCGCGCAAAACGGGACGAGTCGCAAACGTCCACTGCGCTGCGCAGCAACATGCCGGCGATTACCGCCCCAAGGCGGTCTGGATCAGCAGCCACGCGTTCAGCCCGGCGATGAGCACGGCCGTGAACCACGCCAGCGCCTTCATCCCGCGGCCGTTCACAAACTCGCCCATCTTGGCGCGGTCGCTGGTGAACATCACCAGGGGAATGACTGCAAAGCTCAATTGCAGCGAGAGAATCACCTGACTCAGGATGAGCAGTTTTTCGGTGCCCCGCCCCCCCGCCACGGCCACCACGATGATGGTGGGAATGATGGCCAGCGAACGCGTCACCAGCCTGCGCAGCCACGGCGAGAGCCGGATGTGGATGAATCCCTCCATCACCACCTGCCCGGCCAACGTGCCGGTGATCGACGAGTTCTGTCCGCTCGCCAGCAGGGCCACCGCAAAAAGCGTGCTCGCGCCGGCCGCGCCCACCAGCGGGCTGAGCATCTTGAAGGCGTCCTGAATCGCCGCCACATCGAAATAGCCGCCGCGATGAAACACCGCCGCGGCTACGATAAGAATGGCCGCGTTCACAAATAATGCAATGGTGAGCGCGAGCGCCGAGTCGACATTGGCCATGTGCAAGGCCTCGCGTTTACCTTCCGGCGTGCGCTTATAATTCCGGCTTTGCACGATCGACGAGTGCAGGTATAGATTGTGCGGCATCACCGTCGCGCCCAGAATCCCAATCGCGATGTACAGCATGTCGGGATTGGTCACGATGGCCGGCGAGGGGATCACCAGGTTGCGCAGCACCGGCCAATATTCGGGCCGGGAGAGAAACATCTGCACGCCAAACATGGCGATGATGGTGCCGATCAACGTAATCACCACCCCCTCCACGTAGCGGAATCCCCAGCGCTGCAAGAGCAGGATCACCAGCACGTCGAGTGCGGTGATCAGCACGCCGTAAAAAAGCGGAATATGAAACAGCAGCAGCAGCGCGATTGCCGAGCCAATCACTTCCGCCAGGTCGCAGGCGGCGATGGCGACCTCCGCCAGCACCCACAGCGCAAAACTCGCCTTGGGCCCGTAGTTCTCGTGGCAAAGCTGGGCCAGGTCGCGGTCCGTGGCCACGCCCAGTTTCAGGCTCAGGCTCTGCAACAAAATCGCCATCAGGTTCGACGCCATGATGACGAACAGCAATGTGTAGCCGAAACGCGAGCCCCCGGCAATATCGGTGGCCCAATTGCCCGGATCCATGTAGCCCACCGAAATCAGGAATCCCGGTCCCAGAAACGCCAGCAGTCTGCGCCAATAGAATGGCGAGCGCGAAATGCGGACGCTCCTATGCACCTCGGGAAGCGACGGTTCGGCAAGCACAACGCGGCTGACGGCTTCGGTAGACATCCTTTCCCTGAGCGAGAGACGGGGCGTTCAAATCTCCCAAACCCCAGTATGCCACAAATCCTTAACCGCAGTTAAGAAATTTTACTTATGTGAATTTACGATAGACAATTCCAGCCTCGGCCGGAATGGCCGGAATCCCCGAAGCTCTGATCCTCGAACCTGATTTCTCATCCGTGCGCTTCATTCCTGCTAGGAAAATGCCGACATTCGCCAGCGGCTTTTTGCCGCTGGCGAACGCTCCGGTGACGCAAGGCTGGGGGAGGGAGAATGCGTCAGAGAATCGGCTGATCTCTGCTTGTCCTTTCCGCGTAACTCCTAACCAATCGTTGCGGGGTAGCGCCGATCGCATTCGCGGCTGCCTCGCGCCGCGCTAGTTGTTCGCATCAGGAAAGCAGAAACCAGCACACGGCTACTTCAGATGGCCCGGGATTTACGCAGGTTGTACTTCTTTCCAGCGCTTGCGCGGGAACTTTAGTAATCTGCCGGCATTGAGCCGCCCCGTGCTGCCTCAATATCCCGCCGCCTTACCCGATTGGCCGCGATGGTCCTGGCCCGCCTCAAGCTCCCGGGTCTTGAAGTCGATCGCGATGCACTCGCCGTCCGACCAGTGTCCCTTTTCGATTTGGAGCACGTAGCCCATGGCGCGCAGCGCCGCGATGGTTTGCGGCGCGAAGCCCGGCTCGAGATAGAGCATGTCGGGCATGTACTGGTGGTGAAAGCGCGGAGCGTCCACTGCCTGCTGGATGTTCAGCCCGCCCTCGGCCGCCGAAAGAAAAATATTCGCCACCGTCGAAATAATGCGCGCGCCGCCCGGTGAGCCAAGAACGAAGCGCAATTTGCTGTCTTCGAGCACGATGGTTGGCGTCATCGAACTCAACGGGCGCTTGCCGGGTGCGATCGCGTTCGCCGGCCCCTGGATCAATCCGTAGAGATTAGGCGCGCCCAGCTTGGCGGCAAAGTCGTCCATCTCATCGTTCAGCAAAAATCCGAGCGATCCGGCTGTGACATGGGAACCAAAGCTGTCGTTGAGCGTGGTGGTCACGGCCACCGCGTCCCCTTCGCTGTCCACAATTGAATAATGCGTGGTGTCGGGCGATTCGGCGCGCGGCCGGCCGGCTGTTTTCGGCGCGGCCGGCAGAAAGCCTGAAGGGCGCGCCAGCGCTGCGCTCGGCGTCGCTCGATCGGCGGCAATCCCCGTGCGCCACCGAGCGGCGTAGGGCTTGGCGATGAGCTCAGCCGTCGGAATGTGGTTAAAGTCCGGATCGCCCAGGTAATCGGCCCGGTCCATGTAGGCGCGGCGAAACGCTTCCACAATCAGGTGCATCCACCGCGGCGTGCGGTCGCCCAGCTTGGCCAGATCGTACCCCTCAAGAATATTGAGTGTGCTCACCAGCACGATTCCCCCCGAGGAGGGCGGCGGCGCGCTGAGAATCGTGTAATTGTGAAAGCCGCCCACAACCGGCGCGCGCTCCACGACGCGATATTGCGCCAGATCCTCAAGCGTCAGCAGCGCCCCGCCTTTTTCGAGATCGGCCACCAGCTCGCGCGCCATCTTGCCTTGATAAAAATCCTCCGGGTCGGCGGCGATGCGCTCCAGGGTGTGGGCCAGTTCGGGCTGCCGAAAAATCTCGCCCGCCTGGTAAAGCCGGCCATTGCGCTGGAAAATGCGCTTCGAATCGGCAAACCGCGCCAGATCGGGGTCTGCGAGCTCGTGCGCTTCCGCAGCGTTGAGCATGAAACCATTGCTCGCCAGATGAATAGCCGGCGCCATCACCCTTCCCAGACCCAGGCGGCCATATGTGCGTTCGGCATAGGTCAGCCCCGCCACCGAGCCGGGCGTGGCGATCGATCGATAGCCGACCACGCTCTCCCCTGGTATCAGGTTGCCGCGCGCATCCTGATACATGCTTGCCGTGGCGGCCAGCGGCGCCTTCTCGCGAAAATCGATGAAGGTCGATCGGCCGTCGTGGCTTCGCAGCAACAGAAAGCCGCCGCCGCCAAGATTGCCCGCCGCGGGATGCACCACCGCCAGCGCAAAACCCACAGCCACCGCGGCGTCCACCGCGTTGCCGCCTTCGCGCAGCACCGCTACGCCTGCGTCCGAGGCCAAATGGTGGACCGTAACCACCATCCCGTGCGCAGCGTGTACGGGCTGGTCCTCGCCGAGCGCACGCGCGGACTTCGCATCTACTTGCGCGCCGGCGGCAGTGGTGAACAAAAGCACCGCGGCAGCGAATGCGCCTAGAGCGTGGCGCTCTGCCCGTTCGCAACAATGGCCATGCGGAAGCATCGGAGCCAGAATAACCCCGGGAAGAGCAAACCCTTGAGCAATTGAAAAAGTGTCAGCCGATCCGCCGCGCGGGCGCTCCGGCCGGCTTGGGGCAAAGCCGTATAATCGAAAAGGCTTTTCCTCTTCATCTTGGCCCCGGCGCATGATTCCCGCCGGAGGAAAGGGGGAAACTGTGCTGCCCGATCCGGAGACATCGATACCGGAATTTGATACTGGATCATGCAAGATCGTACGTAACTTTTTCAACGTTTTCATAACCCGGCAGGGAGCGAGCCTTTTCTCTGCCCCGCACGTCAAACCGGGATTGCCCGTGAGCGGAGAGGATAATGCGATTGAAGTGGGTGCTGACTGCCTTTGTTTTAACCGGACTGATTGCTATGAACTGCGCCGCGGCGGAGGCGCAGGCGGGCGCAACGGGAGCCCAGGCGCAGACCAATAGGCAGTCAGCGCAAGCAGCCCCTCCGTATGGTGAAACCGACATCGCCGTTAGCGGGTACGAGGCCTTCACCAGCTCGACCACGGGCAATGGGGTGGTGGAGAAGCCCAGCAACGGCGCCGGCGGCATGTTCGAGTTGCGCCACGTCCACAGCCCCTTTATCGGTTACGAAATCACCTATTCGTTCAATCCCGCCAATGCCTCGTTTGCACCCACGGCTACCGGATGCGGATATGTCTGCCAGTTGCCACCGCAGACCATCACCTCACACGGAAGCATCCTGGGCTTGGATTGGGTGGCGTCGGCAAAATACGGCAATCTGCGGCCATTCCTGGTAGGCGGCATTGGATTCTTTATCGATTATCCGAACACCTACCCGAAAGGTACTCTCTATTCCAACAATGACGTGGTGCGCCCGGACTATATCTACGGGGGCGGCGTGGATTGGGGCTTCAGGTCCCATCTTGGCGTGCGTTTGCAGTACCGGGGCAACCTCTACAAAGCGCCCAATATCTCCCATTTCTATCCCGCCACCGGCCAGTTTACGCAAACCGCCATGCCCATGGCCGGGTTCTATTACCGGTTCTGATCCCCTTACCAACTTGCGGGTCGTGTGTTCGCTAACTCGCTAAATTGCCGACTTGCTGACTCGCTGGCCTGCTGACTCGCTGACTCGCTAACCTGCTGGCCTGTCCCTGTCCGCAACCCCTTCAGGCGAAAAAGCTGATGCTACCCGGCGCATCCTCATCGGCAGTCGGTGAAGCGGGCCCAACCTCGGCTTCCGTCTCTCCCAGCTCCAGATCGTCGCCGTCGTCCTCTTCGGCTCCCGCGGCCTTCTGTTTGGCTGCCGAGTAGGTGTCGTCCCCGGGTTTGGCCGCGGCTTCGATGTCGAAGAACGCCGTCAACCGCGGAGCGTCAGGCTGCGGCTTGAGCACCGGCGTCACGCGAATTCCGGCGATCGGGGCGATCTCCATTCTCACTCTGCTCCCGCGATTCTTATCGGCAACGCGACGCGAAACCTTAATCTTTCTCACATCCTCTTTGTCCGGTTGCGATACGCAATGCCTCAAATCGCGACAGGATCCTCCGCAACCTGCTTGCTACACTGGGGCCATGCGAGACGACGTGGAGTTCCGGCGCGCTGCAGATGCCGCTTTGGATGGCTTGAAACAACACCTCATCGAGCGCGAAGAAGAGCCAGGCGCCGCATTCGAGGTCGAGGAACAGGCCGGAGCCTTGAATGTCCTCTTCGAGCAGCCGCCGGCAAAGTTCGTCATCACTCCCAATGCTCCCGTTCGCCAAATCTGGATTTCGGCGCTGGCCGCGAGCTTCAAATTGGATTGGGACAGCAGAATGGAGAAGTTTATCTATCCGCGCACTGGAGAAACCCTCATCACCCTGCTCGACCGTTTGATCGAGGAGCACCGCGACCACTGAATTGCAGGCCAAACGGAAAAATCGGGCGCCCAACAGCCTTGGCTCCCTGCGCGTGATCTGTGCTCGCTGGGCGCCCCATTCTTGACGCTTTTTTTCGTCAAGGGTGGGCCGCCCAAATTCATGCGCTCACAGATCTACGGCGGTTCTCCAATTCCCGTGAAGTTTTGAGGGGCGTGCCGGGTGGCGTTTTCTTGGGAAAAACGCCACTCAACGTTCGAGGTTCTGCTCTACACCAATTGGAGAACCGCTATAGGTTCGAGTCGTCGGAAGCGCTAATCCGGCAGAGAGTAGATCGTGCTCAGAACCTTGTCCGCCACATTTTGCGGCAGCGGCGCGTAGTCGAGCGCAGAGACTTCGCTCTCGCCCGACTTGATCATCCAGCTCAGCATGTCCCGGAGCACTTTCTCCTTGGTCATATCCGTGGGATGCGCGGGAATCAGCAGGTACGTGAAACTGGAAATGGGGTACGCGTCGGGTCCGGGCGCGTTGGTGATCGACACCCGGAAATCGGCCGGCATGTCTTTGACGCCGGCCGCCGCCGCGGTCACGCCTTCGATCGAAGCCTTCACCCAGTTCCCGGCCGCGTTGCGCAGTGAGCCAAAGTTGATGTGGTTCTGGAGTGCATAGATGAGTTCGACATACCCGATGGCGCCGGGCAGTTGCCGCACCAGGCCCGCCACGCCCTCATTCCCCTTGCCGCCCACACCCACCGGCCAGTTGGGCGAAGTTCCCGAACCCGGGCCCTCTTTCCACTCCTTGCTGATCTTGCTCAGGTAATCCGTAAAGATAAAACTCGTTCCGCTGCCATCCGAACGGTGCACGACGATAATCTTCTGGTCGGGCAGTTTCACGGCGGGATTGTCCTTCGCGATCTGCGGATCGTTCCAGTTCGTGATCTTGTTCAGGTAAATATTGGCCAGCGTTTCCGGGCTGAAGCGTAGGTCGGTCACGCCGGGAACGTTGAAGACGGGAACCACGGCGCCCAGCACAGTGGGAATGTGAATGAGCTTCACCTTCGATTCTGCCAGCATCTGGTCGGTCATGGGCATGTCGGAGGCGCCAAAATCCACCAGGCCCGAAGTTACCTGGCGAATGCCGCCGCCTGAACCGATGGACTGATAATTGATTTCCACGCCCTGATGCGCGGCGCTATACTCGCTGAACCACTTGGAGTAAATGGGATAGGGGAAGGTCGCGCCCGCCCCCGTCAATTTCTGCGCCTGAGACGCGCTCACAGCGAAAAGAAACAACGCAACGGCAACAAAGGTTTTTCTCACAATCACGCTCCTTCACGCTCCTTGAATTTTTCAGCCGCGCTCCATTGTCTACGGCAAATGTTAAGGGGAGTTGAATGGGCGCCCACACTCACCCCATCGGCCCGCGAAAAAAATTACGCGCGAGGTGCCGCGCGCCTGATAGGATTTTCCCGTCCGTAGATTGGCGCGGATGCTTCCCTGAATTCCCATAGATAAAGGAGTTGGCGATGAAACGTCGGTTTCCAAAGGTAGCGCTCATGGCCGCCTTGGGCATAGCGGCAACGGCAGCTGTCGGAGCCCTGATCTTCCAGGCGTATGGACAAGCAAACCAAACAACGGAGGATACTTTCGGCGGAAGAACGTCCCAGGGTGGAGCAGCAGCCCAATACTCTACCGACTTCCCCCTCGCCTCACCGGCCGGCCAGGACTCCGACGCCATTGACAAAGCCCCGCCGGGCGCGGTCAACCAGGGCGCCCTGGATGAGAAATCCTGGCAGTACGGTCACGCCTTTGACGCTCCGCCCAATGCCAAAATCTGGAACCCGGTCATGATCAAAATGATGAAGGGCGAAAAGGTAACCGGCGGCACCGTCTTCAGCAGCGACAGTCCTGAAACCTATTGCGCGATGGCCAACGCCGGTTACGACTTCATCTGGACTGAGATGCAGCACGATCCCCGCGGTTGGCAGGATGTGGGCAACATGTGGGCCGCCTGCCCGCACGCCAAGGCCGTGCCCGGGGTGCGCGTAGCGTATACCAACGAGCGCGAGGAGCAGCACGCCATGGACCTGGGCGCGCTGGTGCTTGTCATCCCCACCGTCCGCTCTGTCCAGGAGGGCGTCGAGGCCCGTAACTGGGCCATGTTTCCACCCCTCGGAGCGCGTAGCCTGGGCGGTGGCCAGGCCTTCAGTCCCGCGTTTTGGGGTAGGGTCCCGGGCGGCTATCGCAACACCATCAACCAGAACCTCGTGTTGATTGAAATGATTGAAACCCTCGGCAGCGCCATGCAGGCCAAGCAGATCGCCGCTATTCCCGGCGTCACCGCCGTATTTGCCGCCAGCGGCGACCTGGGCAATTTTTCGGGCTTCAAGCGCGGCGATCCGGATTATGAGCGCCTGATCAACATCGTGCATGACGCCGCCATCGATGAGCATAAGCGCTTGTGCGGTCCTATCGCCTGGCTCAACCGGCCCGACTTCACCTGTTTCCAGGCCGGCAGCGAAACCGCCGCCATCGATCGCGGCGTGGCTTACGAACTGGGGCCGCTCAAGGACACGCAGGGCAAGCCCGAAGTCGGACCCTACGCGGAGAAGTCCGAAATGGGCCGCCACGATCGCTGAACCGGAATTGCCGCAGCCTGGGCCGGCGAGCTTGCACGCGAGTCGGCCCGCCCCTCTACACCGAAGCCGGCGGCTGCACGTCGGCCGGCGGAGCCGCAGTGTTAGGCGACGGGTCAGCGGGCGGCGGCTGCGGCTCGGCCAGCGGCAGAGTAAAGTGGAACTGCGCTCCCGAACCGAGCTCGCTTTCCGCCCAAATGCGGCCTCCGTGCGCCTGCACAATGTGCTTCACGATCGCCAGGCCCAACCCGGTCCCGCCTGACTCGCGGGAGCGTGCCTTATCAACCCGGTAGAAACGCTCGAAAATGCGCCCCAAGTGTTCGGAGGCAATGCCCGGCCCGAAATCCTGCACCGTGAACTGCACCTCCGAGCCCAGCTGGCGCGCGCCCACCTTGATGCGCTTGCCGTCCTTGGCGTATTTCATCGAGTTCTCAATGAGATTGCCGAAAACCTGGTGCATGGCGTCGGCATCGGCCATCACCATGGAGTTGGGCGCCCCCGCCGATTGCAGCTTGACGCCGGAATCTACCACCATGCCGCCCAGCGACTGAATCGCGTCCTTCACCAGTACGCTCGCTCGCGTCGGCTGCAGCGTGAGTTTGTAATCGGGGCTCTCCACGCTGGCCAGCGCCAGCAAGTCCTCCGTCAGCCGGTTCATGCGCGTGGCGTTTTTGAGGATCACGCCCAGGAACTCGCGCGTCATCTCCGGCGGGACGTCGGGCGTTTCGATCAGCGTCTCGACGTAGCCCTGAATCGATGTGAGCGGGGTGCGCAGCTCATGGCTCACGTTGGCCACAAACTCGCGCCGGGTCTTCTGCGCGGCTTCAATGCCCGTCACGTCGTGCAGCACAGCCAGCGCGCCGCCGGAGGGCAGCGGGGCGGCGCTGATTTCAAACACGCGTCCGGGAGCGAGTGAGCTGGCGCGCCCAGAGCAGATTTCGCGCTGCTCCAGCGCCCCGCGCACGCAAGCCAGCAACTCGGGGTCGCGGACCGAGTGCACCAGCGGCCGCCCCGCGCGAACCTGCGTCCGCGCAACGCGCTGCATCACGGCGTTCGACCAGCGCACCAGCCCGTCGGCGCTGATCGCCACCACCGCCTCCTGCATCGCATCCAGCATGGCCGCCAGCTCATGGCGGTTGCTCTCGAGTTCGGCGAAATCGGCATCCAGTCGCTCGGCGGTCTGGTTCAGCGCCGCCTCCATCGCTGAAAATTCATCCGTCCCGCTCGACTTCTCTAACCGCGCAGTCAACTCGCCCCCGGCCAGCCGGCGCGCAAAGGCGATTACACGCTGCAGCCGCGCAGAAATGCCGTTAGCCGCCCATGCGGCCAGGGGCAGCGCGATACCCAGCGCAATCAGCCCGGACCAAAATACCTCCCGCCCCAGCGAACCCAGGGTGGCGGCTGCCGTGTGCTCCGCAAAACGATGAAACACAATCTCCATCACCAGCGTGTCGAACACAAGCAGGAGAACGAACAGACCGAGCAGCTTGGTAAAAACCTTTGACCTCATTGAAAATCGCGGCGTTCAGTTCAGAGCTCGTCGCTCACAGTTTAGGCTTTCACGGGGATTTGGACTTGCCACCGCCGAAGCTGATGGCTGAAAGCTGATAGCTGAAAGCTTCCTCTCACTCCGCCTTCGGGATTTCGAAGCGGTAACCGGCCCCCCGCACGGTTTTTAGGTAGCGCGGATTTTCCGGATCGAGTTCGATCTTCTCCCGAATGCGCCGCACGTACACGTCCACCGATCGCGGAGTGACAAATCGCGCGTCCCCCCACACCGCGTCGAGCAGATGGTCGCGGGTGAACACCCGGCCGGGATGACGCGCCAGGTAATCGAGCAGGCGGAACTCGGTGGCCGTCGTCGTGGTCAGCTCTCCTCGCACCTTCAATTGCATGGCGCTGGCGTCGATCACAATCTCTTCAAAGCTGATGGTCGTCGGCGCGCTGGGCCGTTCGAAGCGCCGCAACACGGCTTTGACCCGAGCCACCAGCTCTCGGGTTGAAAACGGCTTGGTGATGTAATCGTCGGCCCCCATCTCCAGGCCGAGCACGCGATCGTTTTCCCCCGCTCGCGCGGTCAGAAAAATGATGGGAATGGTCGAGAGCCCGGCGTGATTGCGCAGCCGCCGGCAAACATCCAGGCCGTCGCCGCCCGGAACCATGATGTCCAGCAGAAACAGCGCCGGCGGCTTATGCTCGGCGTCGGGAATCACGTTGGTGGGCGCCGCAAAAAGACGCGGCTCAAAACCCGCCGCTTCCAAATGATGCTGCACCAGCCGCGCAATATCGGCATCGTCTTCCAGAACAAAGACCGATTGGCTCAAACGTTCCCCTCCCTCGCCCCGCGGTCGTTTGTCGACGGCTTCAGCCAACCGCGCAATCATGAACAGACTAATGCAGTAAGGCAAACAGAATGCAAACGTTTGATGAATTTGGCCGGTGGTGAAAAGCGCCGGCCGGTTGGGTCATATGGGCTGCCACTCCACCCACTTCCAGTTGGTTTTGGTGGGGCTAACAACTGCTTCCCACGCTCACGCTCAGGATGGCGAGTTTTCTTCTTTAGAATCAAGGCTATATAATTAACTTACATGGTTTCAATTAGTTAACCGGACAGCTCTCGCTGAGCACGGCAAGCAGAAGGCTTAGCGGTCTCGACCCGAGGGATACGCGTCCCGACTCTTTTGATTTGCTCACATTGCCCCCAAATCGACCGTCCGCGCCGGTTTTGAGTGCAACCAAACCCGGCTATAATCCCAACCCAGGAAAGGAGGGTGGACGAATGCCCCAACAGAACCATACGCCAGAGCAGAACAAGCAAGTCGTCCATAGATTCGTGGAAGAGTGCTGGAACAAGGGGAACCTCGACAGGGCCTCCGAATACCTCGTAGACCAGGTCCGTTTCCACGATCCAGTCTTTCCGAACCTGAACGCTGGAATCCAAAATGTCAAAAACCATATCGAGTTGTGCCGCCGGGCATTTCCCGATTTGAAAATCACCGTCAATGACACCATCGCAGAACGAAACGAAGTGGTCCTCAACTGGACCATCCGAGGAACCCACAAGGGGCAATTCCTCGGCATGCCCCCCACAAATCGCCATGCCACCATCGACGGTACCTCGATCTACCGGCTCGAGAATTCGAAGATCGCCGAAGCCCACGCCAACTGGAACCTCGCCAGCCTTATGGCGCAGCTCGGAGTCGTCGAGGTGCCGAAGGAAGTGATGACCGCCGTCGCGCAAGCTTCCAGATAACAGGCGGGAGCACATGTTGAATCGAATCCTTTTCCCCACCCCCGTCCACTGCAACGGACCGCACGTTGAATAAGGCGCCTTGTCCGGCGTTCTCGTTCGACTTTGCAGAGCCCACCTCCGCGCTCGTCTCTTGATCGCGAAGGTGGGCATCGCGGGCGCAGTCAAAGTCGAAAATTCACCAACATCCAATCGAGCTGTAGGTGCGGCCTGTGCCCGGTCGGCGTTTAAGTCTATGGGCGGGCCGGCCACCGGACTGCTCCGCCGGAAGCGTCGCTCGCCTTGACGGCCCGGCGCTTGCGTACTTCGCGTGAGGCGACCAGGAATAATCCCGCCAAGGTGATCGCTACCACCGCTGCCGCCAGCGCCCCGTGCAGTTGCTCGGCAGGCGCGCCTGCGTCTTCACCCACCGCGCGCGCCAGCAACGCCAGCCCCCCGAAAACAAAAATAAGATGAGCGCAAAACACGTGCAGCGAGGCCTTACCCAAAGTGAGCAACGGCTCGACCGCCACACAGCGCGCCAGGTATTTGCGCAGCCAATAAAACACGGCGGAAAAACTCACCATGTTGACAGCGCGCAGCGGTCCAATCTGCCACTTGTCCAATAACAGGCCCAGCGCGGACTCGGTGAGGTGAGGTCCAAACCAGGCCCAACGCACGCCAATGAAAAAAACGCAGGCGCTCGAAGCCAGCGCCGCAACCCAGGCGGGAAACCGCTTGAGGATGACCCCTTGCGTCGCCGATCGCGAGCCCAGCCACGCACCCGCCACCCACACCGCCTGCCACGCAAAAAGATTGAAGGCCCCCGTCTCCTGGAGCGGAATTTGCAGATGGGTGGCGTGGACCGTCCAGTTATGCACCGCCCCGCGCAGCCCGAACTGCGCCAGCACCCACACCCCGCCGCTGGCCATCAGAACGCTTCTCCATCGCCAGCGGACCGCGGCCGACAGAATCAGTGGTGTGAGGAAGAGAAACATCACGTACAAGGGCAAAATGTCGAGCAGCGGCGGGCAATAGAACAAGAGCACCGAGCCGGCAATCGCTTCACCCCGATGGGCGAGATAGAAATCCAGCAGGTTGCACAGCGCTGCCTTGTGCGTGTGCGCCGCGTACGGCGCCACCACCATAAACGCGAAGGCGAGCGTCATCAGGTGGTAACCGTAGATTTTAAATGTGCGCCTCCACAGTTTTCTGCGCACACCCGACTCATCCTGCATCGCTTCGCGAATATACAGCCGCCCCACCAGAAACGCGGAAATGAAAATGAAGCCGTCAGCCGAGGAAACAAAGCCCAACGGCGAATTCAGGAAATCGCTGAAGTGTGTGGGCAGATGCGCCAGCGTCATCCACACCAGGAAAAATCCGCGGAGTGCATCGAGTTCCGGACGGCGTTCGAGGCGGGAAAGCTGCATAAAAAAAGCGCCGCAAAAAATCACGGCGTATAAATTAGACGCCGCCGATGCGTGGGAGTTGCTGGGCAGCCGCCGGGAAGAAAAAGAGCAACTCCTGGACAACCCCAGACCGCAACGGCCTTTCCCCGCCTGGGCTCAAAAAACGATGTTCAACATTCCGTTGCGAAGGATAACGGGGATCGATGATCTATCGGCGCTCACCCTGACGAAAAACGGGGCGGCGGCTTAAACATGAAAGAACCAAGGGCCCGAAAACCGCCGCCCCTGAACCACCAAAACTCCTGAAAAGTGGTTCCCCATCACATTAACCGCTGAGTAACCACAATTTTTGTGACCACCGTCACTCTTGTTTGTTACTCCGGTTAGGTTCACCGAAACGACTGTGCCCTTTGCGCCCCGGCAGGGTCGCCCCGTGCCCTGTCGCCCGTGCTTCCAAAGGCAAAAAATTCCACCGGCAACTCCAAATCGCCCACGGGAGACAACAGCGGTGCTTCAAAAATCGTAGCCTTCCGCGGAAGTTGAGAACACCGCCCGGATCGAGGCTCGTGCGCGCCCTGAGATCAGAGCGCGCATTCCAGAGAACCGCTGTGAACCCTCAATGCAGCAAGTTGAAAATGTTCGTCGCGCCCCCAGCGAGTGATTTTTGCTCGCTGGGGTGGAAGCAAACGCCACCTTGCACGACGCTACGATGGCAAGGTTTGAATCGAAAACGCTCTAGCTGCGCGCCGCTTCGCTCGTCAGTTCATGCAGTTCTTTGCCTGGCTTAAAGCGAACCGCCTTCCCAGGCGCGATGCTCACCTCGGTGCCGGTGCGGGGATTGCGTCCGATTCCGGTTTTACGGGCGCGCACGCTGAAAACGCCAAATCCGCGCAGTTCGATGCGTTCGCCGGCCGCCAAGGCCTGCTTGAGCCCGTCGAAAACCGTATCCACCGCGGCTTCGGCCTTGGTGCGCGGCAGGCCGGTACGTTCGATCACCTGATGGACAATGTCCTGCTTGATCAATGAAGTAACCTCTCTGACGGATTTCTCCCACTCTTGTCTAGTAGTCGCCAAAACTTGCCGCCGGGTTGCCGACCCCCCTTCGAGAGGCCGGCTTTCAAGTACTCCGCGCAACGCGTGATTGCCGGAAATGCGACCGCGGAATCTCGCACCCCCTGTACCGCGCCCTACTTGGCCCATAGTACAGATTCCGCGGCAATTATGAAACTGCTGAAGAGGAATTGCAAGGGTTTTTCTGTGCAAAGGGTCCACATCGGTCAAGCCGTCGACTGGCCCCAAGACCGGCCGCGGAGCAAGATGCTCTAAAATGCTTCGTGACGCTTCCACGTCCAACATGATCGCGGAGATACCATGCGTCTTCGTTCTTTGGCTCTCATTCTCCTCAGTCTGTCCACTATCGCCGCCGCGCAAAACACCGTTCCCTGGGGGTATCAGGGCAAGTTTGGGCCTCTCGTATGGGGCAAACTCAGCCCGGCTTACGCCGCCTGCGCCAAAGGCCACGAGCAATCACCCGTGGATCTGGGCGGCGCTCGTCTCGATACCGCGCTCCAGCCTCTCCAGTTCCACTACATCGCCGGCCCGGTCACGCTGCTCAACGACGGCGGAACTATCGTCGTCCGCGTCGACCCCGGCAGTTACCTGGTGGCCGATGGCGTGCGCTATGACTTGTCCGAGCTGCAGTTTCGCCACCCCAGCGAACACGCCGTCAAGGGCAGGCTCGCGGATATGGAAGTCGATCTCGTGCATCGCAGCGCCGAGGGAAAAGTAGCGATCCTCGGCGTATTGTTGACCGAAATCCGCGACTTTCCCAACGCCACCATCGCCGCCTTCTGGGGGCATCTGCCCGAGATCCCTGGGGCTTCAATGCGAATCACTGACATGATCAATCCCGCCGGCTTGTTTCCTCCCGACCGCGGCTTTTGGGCCTATATGGGCTCGCTCACTTGGCCGCCTTGCACCGAGGGCGTGCGCTGGTTTGTCCTCCAGCAGGAAGTCAGCATCAGCCGCGGTCAATTGGACACCTACACCCGCATCTTCCGGATGGACACCCGTCCCTTGCAGTCCCTGCACGGCCGCCGCATCCAGGCCAGCGAATGATAGGGCGGGCGGAAATCAGGATCCTGGAAATTCAGCGGATGCCGTCCAAAGCGCAGTTTTGAGCGAGCTGTGCGAGTTGCTCCGCCCTGAGCTGAAAGCCCTTCCATGCTATCTTTGGAAACAATAGAAAATTATCTTTTTCTGCTTTGACTAGGGTGACCTTTGGCCGCTTGGAGCGATTCTCGAAAATTCTGGATGGAGACTTTTCGCACGGTAGCGATCGGAGTCGCGGGAGCCATATTCGCCTCTCTCCTATTGGGCAACCTCAGCGAGCAAAACAAGTCCCGGCGCGAAGCGCTCGATTCATTCCTCAGTTGGCGCTACCAGTACACCACCGGGCTTTGGGACTTTTGTCAGCGTAACAATTGGCTCGACGCGAGGGAGTTCAAATCGAAGACGTTCTACGAGTATTGGGGATCGATGATGGCGCTCGAAGCCTACTTCAACGACGAGGACATCAACGCAAAGATCAACGACGCGGTGACTGAAGAGGACGCGCTCTACAAAATGTGCCAATGCCAGCCCTCCAGCTCCGGCAAATGCGGGCCGTCGAAGCCTGGGTGGATGAACGTGCGCTACCAATTGACCCTGACCCATGATGCGATCGAAAAGGTGGCACAATACCGGCTTTCGCGCTGGTGGTGGCCTTTTTAGGGCTCATGGATGCGCCGCTTTGCCTCCGGCCATCGACTCGCAGACGCGTCCCCTCGCTATTACTTTGAGAGCGGAACTAGCTTCAGCGACAGCTCATCGCCTTCACTCTCCACTCTCACAGCGGTCAGATCGGCGACCAGGTAATGCGCAGCCTCCAGCGACTCAATTGGATGAGAGAAAGTGGTTGCCACAACCGTGCAGCCGGCGGCCCGGCCTGCCTGAACGCCCGACGATGAATCCTCAAAAACCACGCAATCCTCCGCCGGTGCGCCGAGCAGCGCGGCGCCCGCGGCGAATGGCTCCGGATGAGGCTTCCCGCGAGTCACCTGATTGGCGGTGATCAGCAGTTTCGGCGCCGGAATCCCGCCCGCTGCAAGGCGTGCGCGCGCCAGCCGCTCCGTGGCGCTGGTGACGACAGTCCAGCGGTCTTCCGGCAAAGCCGAGAGCAGCTCCAGGACGCCGGGCAGCACCGTGAGCCCCTCGTTGTCCCCGATTTCGAGATCTTCGATGGCTTTGAGCTCGGCTTCACTGTCCAGATCGGGGCGCAAGAGGGCGACGGTCTCAATGGCGCGCCGGCCGTGCGCAATGCGCACCGCGTAGGCGGGATCAATACCTCGCAACTGCGCCCATTTCGTCCAACTGCGCTCAACCGAGCCGAGCGACGAAATCAAAATCCCATCCATGTCGAAAAGCACCCCCCGGCAGCGGATCTGTACCGGGGAAGGAGCAACGGCAAAGCCCATGAATCGATTGTATCGGGGGCTGGTCTCTAGGCTGCGTTTCAGAGTTCGCCGCTCCCTCATTTGCTCCTGCCAGTTGGCGCCGCAAGACGGGGCTTGTCTATCCGCGGCCGGATATGGAGTTCTACGGCTTCTTTCCGCCCCGTCGGGGCAGGGTGAGATGAAGTTTCGGCGGGTCGGCGAGCGTCAGCGAAGCTTCCAGCGGCTGTGCGCGAGAGCCTACGAAAATGCGGCTGTTCGCCAGCGTGACGGCGCCATCGGCGATCTCGGCGTCGGCCGTCCAGCGGCTGAAATGAAGCGGTGTGGCCGCCGCATCGGGCAGGATTCCGGCGGATTGCGGTCCGACTTGTGCTTCTGTCACGGGCGCCGGCATGGTTCCACGTAACCATTCGAAATGCAAATCTCCCTTGGCGGATTGAGCCAGGTCCTTGCCCGTGAAGCCGGAGAGGTCCACTTTGGCGGCGGCATTCAAAGTCCCTCCCGACCATGGCAGGTCGAGCAACCGGCCCACCGCAGGAGCGCTCAACCTATCGAAATGGCAGTCAAGCGTGTAAACGGGCGTGTTCGGGTCCGTTGCCGAGCGGCGCAGCGTCCCGGAGCCGCTCAGGCGTCCGCCGAGCACGTCAGCCTGGAGATTGGAAAGTTCGGCCCCGTCCGCCAAAATGCGCAGCGACACTGAAGGTGCGTGCAACGTGACTGGCCCGAGGATGAGCGTGCCGGCCTCGACCGTCCCCTCCATTGGGGGCCAGGAGGGCGGCGAGGATAAATGAAGCCGCGCGACCAGGGTTGACAGCAGCGTCCCGTGCTCCTGCGCTCCCAGAAAAGCGCCCTGCAGAGCCGCGGCATCGAGATTGGCGAACTGCACTTTGAAGCGCGGCAGGCAAGCCGTGGGCGCGGCCGGCGGCGGGCAAACATCGGGGACCGTTAGAGCCGCCGCTCCTCTTACCGGGCCAAAGGAGAAGTCGACCGGGTCCCAGCGCAGCTCGTTGCCGCCAAGGTGCAGCGTGGCCTGGATAATCTCGACTCGGTTGGCCAGATAATCGGCTCTCCAGGTTGCGTCATGGAGGGTCACGGTTCCGGTAAGCGAGTCGTCCGACGGGCGTTCTGGGGTTTCCGCAAGAATCGTCTTACCTACGGGTGGCGTCGACTTCCGGCTGGCAGGGACGGGTGGACCAATGGCCACTCCCGGGTGCGTCATCCACGGCCCCTCCGCTTGCAGGTCGAAATTCGCCGCGCCGCCGGAAAGGTCATCCAGTGCCGAAGCGTCGGGTAGGCCGGCGGTGTGAGCCAGCTCCCTGGTGCGCCCCAAGCTGGCCGGGCCGTGCAGCGTGGCGCGGTAGCCTTCGGCGTCCAGCCTCAGATTCACCACAATGGGTGCGCCTTCTCCGGCGGGAACGGTGGCCGAGCCGGCGAGGGCTTCAACGTGGTCTGCCGCGGAAGAAACGGGCTCAAGCACGATCCGTTGAGATCGAATGGCCTGGCTGAGTCCGCCGCCGCTCAGCTTCAACCCATCTATGGCGAGGCTCCCGGTCAGCGGGCCTTGCGCGGGCAAGCCGCGGCGCCGGACGCGTTTCCCGGCGTGCGCGGGCTTTCCATCGGGGCTCCGCAATTGGTCCGCGTAATCGATCCTCCCGCTGACCACCCCCAAAGCCTCGAGGTCCGGGGCAAATCCCTTGCGCAACGTGCGCAAAAGGTCGAGACCGGCGGCCACCGGAACGCGATCCAGTAGGAGCGAGAAACGAGACGAGCCTCCGGCCCCGGGCAGGTCGCCTGTCAGTTTCAAGCGGCCGTCGCCGAGCGGCGAGTTACAGGCGAGGTGATCGAGTGCGCGGCGGGAGTAGTAATAGGCAAAGGCGCAGTTGGCGTCGAAATCCAACGGTTCGGCTGGGGCAAACTCGGCCCTGCGGACGCCGCTGGCCCGCAAACGCATGGTCACGCGGCCGGCGCCCGGCGTCCCTTCAACGTGCACATTGCCCGTCAAGTCGCCTCGCCAGCCGGCGTCTGAACCCGTTACAAGCCGGCTCAGTTGCCCAAGCTGCGCCTGCCGCCAATCCAAATCCAGATGCACCGGCATATCGAGAAGCCGGGGCGCCCGGCCAAGCGTCGCTTCCAGCCGGACGATCCCGGTGTCGGCCAGATCCAGGCTGACGTCGGTGCGCGCCGGTTGGCCCCGAAGGCGGACTCGCCACACGCCGGGACTCTCCTGCCAAAAAGATAGATCGGTATTGACAAGCGAGAACGGCAGCTTCTCGGCCCCATCCTTGAAATTGATGCGGGAGTTCGTAGCTTCCAAAGAGGGCAACGGGACGCGTTGGTGTTCGCCCGCCGAACCGCCGGCCTTCGCGGCGGTGCGAAACAACGGATCGAGGTTCCATTGGCCCGGCGCGGCGCGAACCAGATTAAGGCTGGCTTCATCCACGCTGATGCTGCCGATTTCCAGACGGCCCCGCCACAACGGCAGCAGTCGAATCGAAGCGGTGACAGAATTAGCATGGAGGACCGGTTCGGCCCCGTACGCAGCGTCTTCGGCCACGCTGAGATCGGTGAGCACAAACCCCGGCCATGGAAACAGCCGCAATTCCACCGAAGATAGCCGCACCGGACGCCCCAGCGACGCGGCGATCAATTCCGTGATGCGTCCCTTATAACGCCCGATGCTTACCAGCGATGGAGCGAAAACCACCGCTGCCAGAATCGCGGCCGCTCCCATCAGAATCCAGCGCAGCCGGCTGCGCCCGACAGCAGGTTGCCGAAGTTGCGCTTCCTGCGTCCCCATCCTCACGATTCTAGCTTCCTAACGCGTCCGGCGAAAGGTTCGCTTCCACCGCGTGTCGGTGAAGAAGTGGAGCGCCACGTGCCCCATCCACGCGATTCTGTGCCCGAGTCCGGTTTGCTCGTATTCCGACTCCGGCGACCGGAACGACCAGTAGTTGAACAGCGGCCGGCCCACAATGTTGGCCCGCGGCACAAATCCCCAGTAACGCGAATCAAGGCTGTTGTGCCGGTTGTCGCCCATCATGAAATACATACCCGGCGGCACGACGAGGTCCCCGTTCTGGATGTACGTCGGAAAGGCCACGTCCCACGACTCGGTTGAACCGGGAACCTCGCCCGGGGGAACGGCGGGGAACTCGTCTAGAAACTCGCTGAAATTGTCGGGCGTGGTCGGCTGCGCGTATGGCTGCGCCTGAGCCACGCCATTGATGATCACAATGCCATTGCGCAGGTGAAGGTGATCTCCCGGTACGGCGACGAGGCGCTTGACCAGGAACAGATACTCCGGCTTGCCATCGGCATCAACCGGATCGCCGGGCGAAGTGACCGGCTTGATGAAGACGATGATGTCGCCTCGCCGGGGCTCACGGTAGTGCACCAGCGGTTCAATCCACTTCGCCGGGGGGGCCAGCGTGATGCGGTCCACCACGAGGTGGTCGCCCACCAGCAGCGTGTTTTCCATTGAGCCTGACGGAATAACGAAGTTCTGGACCAGAAAAGTGAGAATGAAGAGGCCCACCACCAAAACCGAACAAATGCTGGCAACCGCCTCAAATGGCGTCTCTTCGACCCTTTCCGCAGCTACTTCCAGCCTCCGGGGGGCCTCGGCCGGCGCTTTGGAGACCAATACCTTCTGTTTTGTCATCAATCGCTCGTCGCGGATCAATCGATCTTCGCGGCCCCGCTTGGCGCAAAGACTCGCCCGGTCCCACCCCGGACTCTATCAGTGAACTATGCGGAAAATGCGCTTCCAGCGCGCGAAATCCTTGAACCGCGCCGAAAATTCCCTTTCGTGTCCGAGTCTATCATCCGCAGCTTGATTGATATCCGTCGTGGATCGCCGATACAGCGAGAAGTAAATAATCAGCGGGCGCGCCACGATCGCTTGACGTGGCACAAAACCCCAATAGCGGGAGTCCAGACTATGGTTCCGGTTATCGCCTAAAACAAAATACTCGCCTTTGGAAATCACCAGCCCGCCGTTGTGCGTCAGCTTCTGCATCATCCGCCACCACACTGGATCCACGTCTGGGTCCGTGTAGATTTTCGTCGGAAAGTCGTCACGGAACGAGTTCGGCGGGGCCGGCTCGAAGGAGGCGTACGGCTCGTCCAAAGGTCTGTCGTTAATGATTACTCGCCCATCCTCGATGCGCAGGTGGTCGCCCGGGACGCCGACCACGCGCTTTACCAGCAACGGCGGGCCTGGATGGTGGAAAACGATGATATCGCCCCGCTCCACCTGCCGGTACGGCATCAACCACCGGCTCAGCGCGTTGGACGGAGCGAAAATCTGCTTATTGAAAAGGAGAAAATCGCCCACTAGCAAGGTGTGCTCCATACTTTCCGAAGGGATAAGGAAGGGTTGCATCACAAAAGTGAGCACAAACAGCGCCACCACCACCGTGCGCAGCAGCGAAGCCAGCGCCTCGGGCATCGTGGGCAGTTCAAGGCGAATGCGCCGGATCGCAGCGACCGTCGAGCCCGTACGTTCGGTAAGGGTGGTCACCTGGCCGCCGGCTCCTCCCGCTTCAATTCGACAATCTCTTTCAGTTCGATGCCGCCGGCGCCCGCCGTGTCCGCCGCCGGCAAGCCCTCGAGGGCGCGACGCGCAGCGTCCTGCTCAGCCAGTTTTTTGCTGCCGCCCAAGCCCCGGGCCAGAAGTTTGCCAGGTTCGCCGTTTTCGCTCTTCAGCCGTGCTTCCACCAGGAAGCGCTTGCGATGAGCCGGTCCGCTCTCGCGCTTCACTCTGTAAATAGGAGCCCCGGCGTGCAAGGCCTGCAAATGCTCCTGAAGCGCCGATTTGAAATTGCCCAGCGCGGCGCCCAACCGCAACTCCGCGGCCAGTTGTTCTACGGCTTCGCCCATCACGCGGCGGCGGACGAACACGCGTACCGGCTCCAACCCTCCATCAAGAAAAAGCGCCCCCACCACCGCTTCCATCGCGTCTGCCAGCACGCTGCTCTTGCGGCGTAGACCGCTGCGCTCCTCATGGCGGCTTAAACGCAGAAATTTGCCGACGCCCACCGCGCCGGCCAAACCGGCCAGGTGCGGCCGGCTTACAAACTGTGAGCGCACGCGGGTCAGCTCGCCCTCGCTCCACTCCGGATGCAGGGCGAAAAGCGTCTCGGCAACCACCAGGTTGAGAACGGCGTCGCCCAAAAACTCGAGGCGTTCATTGTCACCTGTGCCCGCCGGCGCTCTGTCGCCCCCCTCGACGAGGCCTTGCGCCCGCTCCTTGGCCAGGGAACGGTGCGTGAGGGCGCGCACCAGCAACTCATGGTCGGCAAAGCCATGGCCAAGGGCGGCTTCGAGCTCGCGCAAATCCGCTTCCACGCATTCCTTTTCCGATTGGTTTCTCTCGCCCACGTCGAATTCTGACGCCACTCGGCTCGTTCGTCTTTCGGGGGATGCAAGCGGCGTCGAGGGCTCGCCCGAAGCGTACGGATTGAGAGGCGCCAGTCTCTAGTCCCTAGCCCCTTATTCCCTAGGTCGGGGACCGCTAATTTTTCTACCAAAGTGGGTGCCCCATCCTTGCCGCGTTTTTTGCGTCAAGGGTGGGAGGCCAAACTCATGCGGTTACAGCCCTCGTCCCTGACCCCTATTGCGGTGGCGCGCTTCCGTCCGGCTTCGCGGTTTCCGCATCGGGCTTTGCGGAACCGCCCGGTGTCGCGGCTTCCTGACCTGAGTCCGAGGGCCCGTTCGGCGTCGCAGCGCTGGCGCCCGGTTTCGCCGTCCCAGCCGGCGGCGCGGAGTCGTCGGAATCGTCATCGCAGGTATATCCCCGCACCGTGTAGGCCGTCTTCACGCCCCGTTCGGCCGCCAGCCGCGTATCTTCCTGGCCGTCACGCACCACCAACGCCTCCTTATACTCCGCAACCGCCTCGTCGCGCTTGCATTCCACGTCCAGCAGGCGGCCGAGGTAAATGTGCGACCAGGCCAGCAGCCGTTGCTGCTTGCTGGTGGCGATCGTCTTTTGGAAATCGTCGATCGCCTGCTCCGGATGGGCGGTCATCAGCGCCGCGCGGGCCAGGATAAAGTCGGCGCGCGCGCCATCCTCTTTCGAAGAGGCCGATCCGGCGGCCAGAACCTTATTCGCCATCGCTGTCGCCGCACCTACGTCGCCGGTCGAGAGCTTGGCTTCGGCCAAATCGAGTCCCGTCAGCTTTCGCGGCTGGCTGCGCTGCAGAATCTCCGCGTCCGCTTGCTGGTCGAAGGCAATCTGGCGCGCTCGATGGATCTCCGCATCCACGTCCATGCCGTACACCATTTCCCCGATCGTGTCCGTCAGGCTGGCCGGATCTCTCTCGAATTGCAGCAATTGATTGTAAAAATACCCGGTCAGCACGAAGCCCTGCGTCATGTCGTGATGCACCAGAGCCTGGCGCACGGCTTCCGCCTTCTCTAAGGAGACTTCGCGTTCATGCTCATAGCGGGGAAGCTCCGCGCGGTTCAACCCCTCCGGAACTTTGAAGATCGGAATGCCGGTGTCCATGGTGCGCGCTTCGATGGCCTTGATCAGGCACTCGATAGTCAGCGGCACCACCCCCGACCGGTAGCTGTAGTCGAGGGGCGCATCGGCTATCGCCTTCAGAATAGGCTCCTCGCGGTCGATAGCATCCGAACGCGCATACAGCAGAGGATCGATCATGTAGTGCAGATAGGTATGGCGCACATCGGCCATGGGTATTTTGCCGTTGACCGGCGAAACCACAACCACATAGTCCGTTCCGTAAATGCGGGCGTTTACCGTGCTGGGCGACAGCATCGGCTCGATCACCACGATGAACCGCCTGCCCTCATAGGAGGAAGCCGGCATCTTCAGATAAAGATTCGTGGCCACGATCATCTGCGAGAGTGGGTCGTGCAGCTCGTCGATTTCTTCGTCGTAGGTGTGGCGCGTGGTCAGCCAGATGCCGTGCAGATCCACCGCGGCGGCGAATTTGCGGAGTATGGGCAGAATCTCCACTACCTGCGTCGAATCCGGCGGCATCTCCGTCAAATCGGCCGTCGTTTCCAGCGCTGGCGCAGGGGTCAGGTAAAGAGCCAACGAAATGTACTGCGCAATGTCCTTTTCCGTTCCCGTCATGCGGTGCTGCGCGATATAGAGGCATAACGCGTCGCGGTCGCTGCGGGCCTCTTCACTCTTGGCGAGCGCCTGGTTCATTTCGTCGCGCACATGCTGGCGAATGGGGTCGCTTTGCGGCAGGCCCTCATCGTAGCCGCAGCCGTTCAGCGCCGCGGCCATAATGAAGACCGGCTCTGCCGGGATCAGCGAGACCATCGGTCCGGCCGGATCGACAAGCGACGGCGTCTTCTCCTGCACGTACATCGGCTGCGATGAAGAGGAGGCGGAAGAGGAGCTTGAGCTCTGCGGCGCATTGTCACTGGAGGATTGGGCCCGCGCCAAGACAGTGGAAAAGCCGGGAAGCAGGCAGAAACATGTTCCGGCAAAGATCAGCGCGAACGGTCGAATTCTACGCAACACCATGGGAAGACCCTGGTCTTAAGTCTATTGAGACGCCAGAGCAGGGTCAAACCGGCCGCGCCGGAAGCCGTCTTCGGCCGCGGGCAGCAGTTGGAGAGCGGCTGAAATTCGTTCTACCATAGACCCTGCTTGGCAGTTCCGCTGCAGGAGCGTGAAGAGTGATTGCGGCCGAAGCCATTATGGCCTTGCACGACGAGCGAACCCGCCTCTGGCATGAGCAGCACGTCTCGCCGGACGAGCCGCAACCCTCCTCGCCATCCCCGGAGCAATCCTCGCCCGGGGAGTGGCTCGCAGCGGTGGCGCGCCAGCATCGCGCCAACTTTGACCTCTGGCACATTGAGGATGAGGCGCGGGCGCCGAACGTGACCGACGCATCGCTGGCCGCGGTCAAGCGCTGCATCGACCGCACCAATCAGCTCCGCAATGACTTGACCGAGGAACTCGACCGTTTCCTGATGGGCTGGCTCGAGCGCCGAGGTCTTCCCAGCCCGGCGGCGCCGTTGAACTCCGAATCGCCCGGCCTCATCATCGACCGGCTTTCGGTGCTCGCGCTCAAAATCTACCACACGCGCGAAGAGCTCGGCCGGCCGGGCGCTCCCGCCGGCCATGTCGATCGCAATCGCAACCGCCTCAAAATCCTTGAGGAACAGCGCGCCGACCTGGCTCGTTGCCTCGATGCGCTGTGGCGCGAAACCCTCGCCGGAACCAGGAGCTTCAAGATGTATCGGCAACTGAAAATGTATAATGACCCCGCGCTCAATCCGGCCATTTACGGCCAGAAAACTCCCGCGCCAGGGCGATAAGCCGCTCGACTAACGCAACCATTGACGTCGGGCGGATTGACGTCGGGCGGGGTTCTGCGTATAAAGATGGCCTAAGCAGCGTTGTTCTCTATCGTGCGAAGTGTCCGGGAATCCATCTGGTTCGCTTCCGCCCTCGAGAGTGCGCGCCAGTGACAAACCCATGATGCAAGAGGCCCGATCCCCGGCGACCAGCCGCATGAAGAATGTGAAGCCACCGGTGAAACCCGATGGCTACTCCGCGGTTTTCCAACATTACCAGGTCGCAGTGCAGTTGCTGCAACAGGGCAAATACGAAAAAGCGCAGGCGGCTCTCGAAAAACTGCTTCCCGAAGCCCCAGCGGAGCTCAAGGAACGCTGCAAAATGTACATCCAAACCTGCCACCGGCAACTGGAAAAGCCGAATCTGGCCTTTCTCACCCCCGAGGAACACTACGATTACGCAATTTCTCAATTGAACACCGGCTATTACGAGGAAGCCCGTGAGCAGTTTGAGAACATTCTCGCCGCCCATCCCGAGGCCGATTACGCCTTTTACGGGCTGGCCGTGCTCGACGCCATCACCGGCCGTTCCCAGGATTGCCTCACCCACCTCGCCCGGGCCATTGAGTTGAACACCAAAAACCGCCTCCAGGCTCGCGTCGATAACGACTTCCAGAACATGGTGGACGATCCTCGCTTTACCGAGTTGTTGTATCCTGAGATTCCGTAAGGCCCGATTTGAGTCCTCCAATTCCCCCAACCGCTGAACTCGCGAGCGCGCCCTCTTCCCGCTCTGACCATGGGGTGGCCGCTCGCCCTTTGCGCGTGGTGGCCATCGGCGGCGGGACCGGTCTCTCCACGCTGCTGCGCGGCCTCCGGCGCCTTGTGCTCGCGCCCGGCCAAGCGGGCGATGAGCCGGCGCAAATTGCCGACCTCGCCGCCGTGGTCACGGTGACCGACGATGGCGGCTCATCGGGCCGCTTGCGCCGCGGCTTCAACATGCTCCCGCCCGGCGACCTGCGCAATTGCATGGTGGCCCTGAGCGAAGAAGAAGACCTCCTGGTTCAGCTCTTCAGCCATCGCTTCAAGGCCGGCGGCTCGCTCAAGGGTCACAATTTCGGCAACCTGTTTGTGGTCGCGCTCACCGAGATTACTGGCGATTTCGCCCTCGCCATTCAATTGGCGTCGAAAATCCTCGCCACCCGCGGCAACATCTATCCGGCCACCGCGGCCAATACCACCCTGATTGCGCACATGGACGATGGCTCGCTGGTGCGTGGCGAAACCAACATCACCGCCAGTCACCGGCGCATCTTGGAGCTCACTCTCGAACCACCCTGTCCGGCCCCGCTCCCCGAAACCTTGGAGGCCATCGAGCGCGCCGACCTCATCACCGTCGGCCCCGGCTCTCTCTATACCTCGCTCATCACCAATCTTCTCGTTGACGGAATTCCCCTCGCGTTGAGCCGGGCTCGCGGCCTGCGCGTGTATATCTGCAACCTCATGACCCAGGCCAACGAAAGCTTGGGCCTCTCCGCCTCCGCGCACATCGAACGCATTTACGAGCACACCCGCGCTCCCATTTTCGACTGCGCGCTCGTCAACACTGCTACGATTTCGCCTGAGACCTTGGCGCGTTACGCGGCCGAGGGAGCCGCGCCCATCGAGCCCGACATCGACCGCATTGAGGCTCTCGGCGTGCGCTGCATTGCCGGCGATTTCTTGAGCGAAGAAAACGTAGTGCGCCACGAGGCGGGACGCGTCACCAGTGCTTTGCTGGCCCTGGGGCTCGACACGACGCTCCGCGCCTGATTCTCAAAATAATCGCGCGCCCCACCCTCGCCGCGCTTTTGCTTTCGCGGCTATGGCGCTTCTCCTTCTGCTGCACATCGAAGCCGGGAGCTCAAGTGGCGATTCCCCCAGAGAATCGCCGCCTTCGATTGAAACTGCAAGGGCGACATGTGAAGGAAAAGTGCTCGAGGTGGGCCTACGTGGCTGTCATCCGGCGCAGCTTTTCCCGCTGCGCAGCGATATCGTCCACGGCGCCCTGCACCCGGCTCAGCATCGACTGAATCTCTTCGAGATAAATCGGCAGCGTGTTCCACCAGGTTTTCATCGTGTCCGGCTGGTCGATCATGGCCAGCGCTGTCCCCGAAGCAGCCGCCAGCAAGCCCGCGCGCGTCTTGCCGGCCATCAGCAGCACGCCGCTTAGGGCAAGGCTGCCGGCGGCGGCCACCCGTACCCAATGCACCGGCGCAACCGGCCGAGCGCCGGGCGCGTTCTCAGGGTCATTCCCCGATGTCGAAAGCGGCACAACCACCATCTTTTCTCCTTCCCTTCTGTACTCCGTCGCCGGAGGGGGCGCAACCGTACCGAGAGAATCGCTTCAAATCAACGGCTCACGAGAATTCTTGGGCGAACTCCGCATCGCGCAGGCAAAGTTCGGAACCCCGATCAGGCCTCCGCCGGCGGCGCGGCTCTCAAAAACCGCTCTACCTCGCTTGGATGCGGTCTTCAGTCCAGATCGAACTCCCGCAGCGGCTTGCCTTCCGGCGCATCCTTGGCCTTGCGCAGCGCTTCGGCAAACTTCTTTTCGAACAAATCGGCCTTATTCTTCTCCGCGTCCACGCTCTGGCGGAAGATCGACTCCTTCCGCTCCTCATGCTCGCGCATCGCCTTGGCCGCCGTCTCCAGGTCCTCGAACATCCGCTTCCGCGGCGCCGGAGTGTGGCTCACCACCAACCCCGTCGCTCCGTCGATCTTGAGCATTGCCCCGCAATCCGGGCACGCCACTTCGAAAATGTTTTCCTTCGCCTTTGCCTTTGCCATCACACTGGCATTGTAGGCGCGCTGGCGCTCGATTGCCTATAGTCTCCGCGCTGCCTTCTTGACAGCCCAACGCCCCAGGGCAAAAGATGTTTCCGCTAGATTTTCTCCACTCCTTGACGGTTCCTCGAGTTTTTTGCGAGGCGCAACGCATTCCAGCGGCGCAACCAGGTGCCCGCGCCCATTTCGCCGGAGACAAGCCCATGCAGAAACAGCCCAACTCCTATCCGACCCTGAGCTCCAATCGGCTCCCGATCCTGCTCGCCCTCGCCTTGCCTTGCATCCTCGCGCCCGGATGCAAAAAAGCCACCCCGCCACCCCAGCAGCCGGCAGAAAACCCCGCCGCCATCGTCCCCACGCCGCTCAAGTTCGAGCGCCTCGATCCCGCCGCCGACAAAATCATCCCTGCCGGCGCCCAGCTCGAGCGTGTGGCCACCGGCTTCACCTGGACCGAGGGCCCGATCTGGGCCGGCGACCGCCTCTATTTCGCCGATATCACCAGCAACAGCATCCGCACGTGGGCCCCAGGCCAGGGCGCCAGCATCTTTCTCCAGCCCAGCGGCTACCAGGGCTCGGCCCCTTATGGCGGAACCGAGCCCGGATCGAACGGCATGACCCTTGACGTTCGCGGCCGCCTCACCGTCGCCGGACACGCCCAGCGCGACGTCTATCGCTTCGAATCCCTCAGCCCCACGGCGCAGATCACCATCCTCGCCGACACCTACCAGGGCAAGCGCCTCAACAGTCCCAACGATCTCGTCTACCGCTCCGACGGCTCACTCTACTTCACCGATCCGCCCTACGGCCTGCGCACCCAAAGTGACACCGATCCGGATAAGCAGCTCAAGATCAACGGCGTCTACCGCATTCCCCACGCCCTCGAGCAAGCTCCCGGCGCCCCGCCCGACCGCGCTCACCTGCAGCTCCTCATCGGCAATCTGCCCCGCCCCAATGGCATCGCCTTCTCGCCCGGCGAAAAATACCTCTACGTCGACAACTCCGAGCCGAAGAAGCAATGGTGGCGCTACACGGTGCGGCCCAACGGTTCGCTGGCCGACCCCAAGCTCCTCTACGACGCCACCTCGGACCCGCGCGACGGCGGCCCGGACGGCATCAAGGTCGACGTCGAAGGAAACATCTATGGCGCCGGGCCCAGCGGCGTTTGGATCTTTTCGCCCGAAGGCAAGCCACTCGCCACCCTCGATATCCCCACGCGCGTGGCCAATGTGGCCTGGGCCGGACCCGACCGCCAGACTCTGTACATCACCGCCAGCGGCAACGTCTATCGCGTCCATCTCCTCATCGCCGGCGAGCCGATTGTCCAGTCCAAATAAGCCTTTCGGCCGCCCCCACCCTCGCAATTCCTTTGCAATTGCGCCGAAGATGGGAGCATGGCCCCGAAGCGGCGCTATAGCGGTTCTCCAATTGGTGTAGAGCAGAACCTCGAACGTTGAGTGGCGTTTTTCCCAAGAAAACGCCACCCGGCACGCCCCTCAAAACTTCACCGGAATTGGAGAACCGCCGTAACTTGCTGTGTTGGTCGGAATCTCCAGAATTTGGCGCCCCATGTTTCGTGGCGGAAAGCGCCCCTTTGAGCGCCCGCGACAAGGGTGGGAAGGCTGCCTCGGGCAACCCCCTGCGCGATCATAGTCATGCATGACCGTTCTCAGCTCCGACGCCGTCATCCTCCGCACCTGGCCCCTGCGCGAGGCCGACCTCATCGTCAGTTTTTTCACCCGCGACTACGGCCGCATCAAAGGCGTCGCCAAATCCGCTCTCAAAAGCCGCCGGCGCTTCGGCGGCGCCCTCGAGCCCATGACCTTGGCCCACGCCTGGTTCGCCGAGCGCTCCGGCCAGGAGCTCGTTCGCCTCGATCAGTTGGAAATCCTCCGCTCCCCGCTTTCGTCCGCAATCGATCAAGCCCGCATGGCGGTCCTCAGCTTCTACGCCGAAGTCATCGACGAGGCCCTACCCGAGCGCGACCCGCAAGAGACCGTCTTCCGCCTGCTCACTTCCGTGCTCGACTACACCACGGCCGCGCAATCGGATACCGTCCAGCCCTGGATGCCCCTCACCTATTTTTCCCTCTGGATGACGCGCCTCATGGGCCTGCTTCCGGACCTCGCCCACTGCATCGTCTGCGGCCAGCCTCTCGACGCCGAAGCCATCGCTTTCTCCGCCTACGCCGACGGCCTCGTCTGCCCCCTCCATCGCAAGGCCAACGCAAGCTCGCTCTCGCCCGATTCCTGGCGTCTCGCGCAGCGCATGTTGCGCGCCCCAGTCTCGGCCTTCGCCGTCGAACCCTGGCCCCGCCGCCGCGCCCAGGACCTGCGCCGCTTCACCCTGCAAACCCTCGAGCGCCACCTCGAGCGCAAGCTGCGCACCGCCGAAGCCCTGGCCCGCCTCTAGCGGTGAAGGGGCTTGTAAGAGCGCGACTTCACTCACCGCAGGGCTGGGCCGCCCGCGACGCCTCTGTCATGTTGAGCGCAGCGAAACATCTGCGGTTGCTTTTTGCACTGTCCCGTTGTCGGCGTCCGGCGTCACCCCAAGAAGCTCAGGCCAAGGACAATCGCGACTCCGCACGCCATGCTCACCGCGAGAGAAATGCCAGCGGAACATTCTCAGGAACGCCTGCAACGCCGTAATACCATGAACTCGATGAAGAGAGTTCTTGTCACCGGCGCCGGAAGGGGCATCGGGCTGGCCACCGCGCGCGCCTTCGCCTCTGCGGGATGGCAGGTGATCTCGCTGGATAAGGAGTTCGCGAGCGACGTCGTCGGCGAGCGCCTCGAATTTGATCTTCGCTGCACATCGCAGATCCCCGGATTGATGGCCTCCCTGGGCGAACTGGAGACGCTCGTCAATAACGCCGCCGTGCTCTATTGTGACCCGGTGGACGCCATTCCCGAGGAGCACCGAAGCGAAATTCTGGCCGTGAACCTGGAGGCCCCGGCTGCTTTGATCGCGGCGGCGGCGGCGCGCATGCAATCGCGCCACAGCGGGCGCATTGTCAACGTGAGTTCTGTCTCCGCTTTCACCGGACATCCGGATTTGTGGTACGGCGTCACCAAAGCCGGACTGCTGAATTTAACCAAGACTTGGGCGCGGCTTCTGGGCCCGCACGGAATCTTGGTGAACGCGGTAGCCCCGGGCCCTACCCGGACTCGTATGTACGACCAGTTGCCGCCATCGCGCCGCGACCAGATCATGCGCTCTGTCTACTCAGGTCGTGTATGCGAGCCGGAAGAAGTCGCGGCGGCCATCCTTTGGCTCGGCAGCGCCTCCCCGGACTATGTGAACGGCGTCACCCTCGATGTCAACAACGGCAGCTATCCGCGTTGACTCGAATCGGAGCGTAATTAGGGCCTGTTAACACTATTGGGGTGGATGGCGTTGCGAGCCAAAATCGGGCCAGAACCGGGGCCCCCACGGACGGGTCTTGGTCCGTGGGGTGGAGACAAGGCCGAGCCCGAAGGCTTTGCCGGCTCCAAGGTCGAGGGCGAAAACGAACTATGGCCCGATTTTCCACCCCAGCGACCAAAGGCCGTCGCTGGGGACCCCGGGATTTTGGCCGCAACCCCAAAGGACGGGGCCGATTTTTCCGATTTCGTTGTCGCTCGTCGCGAGCGGACACCCGGTATGCGTCTCTCCTCGCTCCTATAGCGGTTCTCCAATTGGTGTAGAGCAGAACCTCGAACGTTGAGTGGCGTTTTTCCCAAGAAAACGCCACCGGGCACGCCCCTCAAAACTCCACGGGAATTGGAGAACCGCCGTAGAACTCGAAAAAATCGGCTCCCGTCGCCGCCATCCCCATAGTGTTAGCAGGCCCTAGATAGCGGTGCGCCCCCCATCCACCGCAAGCTTTGCGCCGTAAATGAAACTGGCGCGATCGGTCGCCAGGAAGACGATGGCCTCGGCAATTTCGTCGGGTGTAGCCGGACGACCCGCGGGCGCCTGGGCAGCCAGTTGTTCCAGACCCTCGCCCATGACGTCCGTGCCCTCCGTGCGCGTGGGTCCGGGACTCACCGCATTCACCCTCACCCCCATCGGCCCATATTCGGCCGCCCAGCTTTTCGTCAGCAGATTGATGGCGGCCTTGCTCGCGCCATAAAGGCTCATCCCCGAAACCCCGTAATCCGCCACCATGGTCGACACATTCACAATCGCCCCTTTGCCGCGTTCGGCCATCAGCGGAGCCAGTTCCGCCACCAGGAAATAGGGCGCCTTCACGTTGAGCGAAAATACGCGGTCGAAATCTTTTTCGGTCATCTCCTGCGTCGGCCCAAAAGGAAACACCCCTGCATTGTTGATCAAAATATCCACTTGGCCGTTGCCGAGTTCAAGCGCCGTCTTCGCCACCGCGCGTGCGCTCGCCGCATCCTGAAGATCGGAGGAAACAAAATCCGCCTTTCCTCCCGCGGCGCGAATTTCCTCCACTGCCTTCCCGCCGCGCTCCGCATTTCGCCCCACAACCAATACATGGATTCCGAGCTGAGCCAGTTTCCGCGCTGTCGCCAGACCGATTCCGCTCGTCCCCCCGGTGACAAGTGCAGTCAAAGTGTCGCTTGGCATGTGCAATCCCCTCGCGATCGGTCTCATCCGACGCCAGACATTGGATGCGCCATCGTCCTCCCGGTTCCACCAAACCAATTCAAGTGGTTCGCGTCAGGGCGAACGATCGGCAGCACGCGAACAATATCCCCCCATCATTTGCAGGGAGTATCGGCGCATAGGCGAGTGTCCCGCTTGGACAGCACCCGCAGCCCTCCGGCCACCCACCATCATCCTCTCGTCGAAAACCACCACGCGGGAAGCCCGGTGTGCCTGAAGTGAACCCCGCTTCTCATGAGTAATCTGACTGGAATACCTCAAGGGCGGTCGACTGAGCGCGGTTACCCGCTTGCGCCAGACGGTTCGGAACTACCGCAATCCCCTTCCCGGCCTTCACCATAAGCGATGAGCAAGGCAAAGAGACAACGGAAGGATTACCGGCTTTCGTGATCGGGATTTTCGAGAGACGATTCGGGTCCTAACTCCTCGGCAGGTTGCGCGGCATCGTGCACCGCCTTCGTGCCCGCCAACAAGTCGTAGATGGCGAGATGACGGGGCGTATGCGCAACCATCGCCCAAGTGGCCAGAGCGGGCAGGAAGAAAACAATAAGGATAAAAATCGGAAAGCTGGTCATGGCTTTGTCACCTGAGATACCAATACACAAACGGAACGATGATGACCATTGGCAAACCAACGGACCAGGTTAGCCACGCAACACAATAGACAAGGCTGCGCCCGTATGTGAGCCGTTTGCCCCGGCGATCCACAATGCGCGTGCCCATCCGTTTGTGTCCGGGAGTTCTCCCTGTCTTGTAGATAGAAATCGAGTAGCCCAGCACCACGGCAAGAATCGCGAGCAATCCCGCGGCGTCACGTGCGACCAATGCCACAAGAGGAGGGAGAAGCGAAGCCATTGTCATGCATGTGATCCACACACCCAGCAGGACAAATAAATCAATGAGGTCAGCGGCGGCGCGTTCCCGGGCCGTAGCGTCCGCTGCCGCTGAAAACGAGGGGAGCAGGTGCGGGAGAACGTCGTGTTCCGGTGGACCCTCCGTCGAAACCGCAACGGGCCCTTGCGCCTCTTCGTGTTCGGGTTCGGCAATGGGCGTTGGGGGCGTCTTCTTTCCATTCTTTGATCCTGACAAGCACTCTTCTGCAGCTGATCGCACTTCCTGACTGTCATCGTGATCCGCGGTCGATCGCAAAGCTTGCCTTGCCCCCAGCACCTGCCCCCGATTGGCTGAGTCAAGCAGTTCTTTGAGCTCGTGCACTGCGCCCAATCGCACCCAGGGGCGCCGATCGTTTAGACTTTCGAGCAAATCTTGATCTAAGTCGGCCGGCTGCGGGTGGGGATTGCTGCCGATAAAGATCTTGCCCTCCACAAACCCCATCTTCATCGGCTTTTGCTCAGGCTGCTCCGCCGAAACCCGCCCATACACGTAGTCATACACTTCATCGAGAGAGAAAAGGCCGTCGCGGTCCAGATCTGCTTCTCCCGTCTCCAGCCCATGCACGAGCGCGCTCGTGAACACAGAGCCCACTCCGTGGCCCTGAACCTGTTCCCCTTCAAAAGAGTATTGAAAGGCGTCGGAAGCCGTCAGAACGATTCGGCCCAGCCCTTGAAGCTGCTTGCCGGCGCCCACGTCTTGCCCGCCCTTTGCGAGCATTCCCTCTTTGAACACGCCACTGTAACAACAGTCCAAAAGAAGAATCTGATGTCGGGAGCGGCTCCGGCTCATCGTTTCGTTGACAAACTCAGCAGCAACGGCGGTTGAGTGTAAGGGATTGTGCTGCTCCAGTTCGGTATCCACGGTCGCGAAATAGAGATGGCCATCGGCGATGTCCGTAAGCCCCTGGGCAGGAAAAATAAAGCAGCAGCAAATCCTCAAGTTTGCCTTGGTTGCAGAATCTTTCGATCTCGCGGGCGACCTTGTTCGAAGGTTGATTAATGACAGTCGTGACCTTGAAGCCGCCAATCGCCGGGCTGGCTAACACGCGGCCCAGCGACTCAGCGTCCTGGGCTGGCGCCTGAAGCCGCCTGAGCTCCGGACACTCGTAGCGATAGCTGGCGATGATCAGCGCGTTTCTGGTCTCGTTTGCCATTGCTCACTCATGGCGTGCGGCTACGGATGAAGGCCTCGATGACACGCTTCTGCTCCGTGGACGGACTTCCTTGTATCACAATCGATTCCTTACCGCTTCGGACTGTCACAGTGGCGCGTTCATGCCGTGAGAGCCATGTTTGCACCCCTCTCATGAGCTCGGTAAGGGCGATAGGAGCCAGGGTGACCGCAAGCGTGGCCAGGGTGACAGGATCCCCTTTGGCTCCCGGTGGCGCAATACTGGAGGAAATCGGATCGACAGACTCGACGTTCAGCTGGAGCAACTGTTCACGCAGGCTTCTTGTGGATGCGGCCAGTTCCTCCTCGTCTGCTTCGGGACCGGCCTCGAGATGAATCACGAGGTTTTCCGTTTGAGTCTCCACGGGATGCTCCCCTGCGCCTGCATCTGCATTCCGGTATTTTTTCCCATTCAGTAGCACAAAACTGCGAATAGGTCTGTGACCTGCGGCACGGCGTGAAGGCGGCCGCGGTCGAGAGACAATGGGAACTGAAACATCGGCGAAGGACCACGAATTTGCCCACGCGCCGGACGCCAACTCAAAATCCGCCGCTTTTCCGCAAAAAAACCACCCGCTTCCTCACCAGTCACCCGCATTCCGTGCAGAATCACGCCTACTCCACCATCAATCACGCGCATTGCACGGCCCCTGCGCAGTTTTTCACCTACCCGGAGCCCAAGAGCGGTTCAGCCGGCCTACCGCATCCCTCTACGCCGCCCCGACCGCCGCCCCCCAGTCCCTTAGTCCCCAGTCCCTTAGTCCCTATTCACCATTCCCCATTCCCTATTCCCGTTCGGCTCCGTGTGCGTCAGCACGCGTCCGAATACCTTTCCGTTGAGCTATGCTTGCTCTTTGCGGGCAGGGGGTGGTGAGGTCCCTGGAACATGGACAGGCTGCAAGGGAAGCGTGCACTCATTACGGGCGGCTCGAGCGGAATTGGCCTTGAGACCGCCAGGCAATTCATTGCGGAAGGCGCGCGCGTGGCCATCACGGCTCGCCACTCTCAGGCCTTCGAACAACCGCGACAGGAACTGGGCAGTCGAGCCGTCTACATCGCCTCGGACGCCGCCGATGCGGCCGAACAGCAGACGCTCGTCGCCGAAATCAGAGATCGATTTGGGGGCCTGGACGTATTGTTCGTCAATGCTGGGATCGCGGACCTGAGGCCGGTCGAGCAATGGGACGCATCCGGGTTCGACCATACGTTTGCCGTCAACGTACGCGGCCCGTTCTTCCTGATTCAGGCGTTGTTGCCGCTGTTTGCGAATCCGGCGTCGGTTGTTCTGAATGCGTCGATCAACGCCGACATCGGCATGCCGAACGCCAGCGTGTACGCAGCGTCGAAGGCCGCTTTGCTGTCGATGGCGCGGAATTTGTCGGCCGAGCTGATTTCGCGTGGAATTCGCGTGAACGCTGTCAGCCCGGGTCCGATTGCAACTCCGCTGTATAGTAAACTCGGACTCTCCGCAACCGATCTGCAAGCGACCTCGGAGGCGCTCCAAAAACAAATCCCGGCCAGGCGCTTCGGTAAACCCTCAGAGATCGCAAGCGCCGTCGTCTTTCTGGCCTCCGACGAATCGGCCTTCACTGTTGGCGGCGAGATCGTCATCGATGGAGGCCTCAGCCTCTAGCGCATCTCTAGGGGCGAAAACCACGCGAGCTCAGGGAACAGCGGCTGGACCGTCCTAAGCGCTCGCGACGCTCACTCCTCACCAACCGGGGGCGCCCGTCCCGGCTCTGCTGGGGCGAGAGACCACGAATCCAATTCGATGGGTCCGTGTCAGGACAAAGATCAGCACCGAAACATCGGCCAAGAACCACGAACACCCCCGCGCGCGGGACCCCAGCGCAAAACCCGGCGCATTTCCGCAAAAGAACAGCCCCCGTTTCCTCAGCAATCACCACCATTCCGTGCAGAATCACGCCCATTCCATTTCACCAATCGCCCGCATTGCGCGGCCCCTGCGCAGCTTTTCACCAACCCGGAGCGGAACGGCGGCCCAGCCGGCGCACCGAAATGCGCTGGGGCGCCCCAACCACCGCTCCCCGTCCCCTATTCCCTATTCCCTATTCCCTATTCCCTATTCCCTATTCCCTGTTCCCTATTCCCTGTTCCCTGTTCCCTTGTTCCCTGTTCCCTGTTCCCTTGTTCCCTGTTCCCTTGTTCCCTGTTCCCTCGTTCCCTGTTCCCTGTTCCCTGTTCCCTTGTTCCCTGTTCCCTGTTCCCCTGTTCCCTGTTCCCTGTTCCCTATTCCCTATGTGGGGTAGCTCCCTTAGTACAGTAACCACTACTGGTTGTGCTTTCCGGTGGGCGCGTTTGCTCGCGATGGCCGGTAGCGGGATGGTTTTGTGACCAGGGCGTTCTCCAGCAGCCGGTAGAACAGCATTCCCCGGCGGCGCGACTTTCTACGATTGAAGCGGAACGCGAACTCATCGAGATACGCGTCCAGATGGG
>JASHOC010000348.1 GCA_030041305.1 Acidobacteriaceae bacterium | reverse complement strand
CGTGGCACGCGATGGTGACCCCGAATCGATCCAGCTGGAAGAAACCGATGCCAATTTTGCGGTCGGCTGGAAGGGAACGTATCGCATCGATGGATCGGCTTTTATCTACACGGATCGAGAAACGCGTCGCGTTACCACGATCCTCGGCTATCCCACTCAGGCCATCGCCCGACAAATTTCAAATATATTTGGCTAGGGTTTCCGATGTTGGTATTTTGAAGCCGGATCGGCTGCGGAGAGGAATTACATGTCAGGCCCCAACCCGATTACGGTTTCTTTGCAGCCATGCCACGCTCTTTCATTTGCATGTGATGCGCAACGGAGTCTTCCTCACCGGCCGCGGCCGTTCGTTGCTCGACGACTTCGGCCGTATACCCAACCTTGTTGTTGGATGCGTCGTCAAACCGGCTGATTTCCTTGGCGCGTTCAACTCGCGTCCCGCCCCAACCTTTAAATCAGAGACCGCCCTCGAGTGAAGCAAACCAGCTCCTGCCACATGAATTTTTTTGTGGACTGAATGCATCCCCGGCTTCGCGCGGTAGCTCCGGGGTCCGTTCCCCGTTTTTGAGGGCCATCCAGCCAGAGCTGAACCCTGCGCTCAAACTCGAACTACCGCCAGTAATAAAACCCTCCGTCGAGAAAGTACGGACGGTAGAAGACGGGCGGGTAAACATAGTAGTACGGAGGACCAGGGTAGTATCCTCCAGGAGCATAGTCGCGACGGTAGACGGCCGGCCCGCCGGGATAGAGTCCCTGCGCCAACTGGGCTGCCTCCTGTGCGCTGACCGGAGTAACTGTGAGGGGCGCCGTCAGGTGGAAGTCCACCAGGGCCTCCGCGGGAATCCAGGCTCTCGGCCCAGGAGTCGCCGCGGTAACGGCTGTGCCCGTGCCCGCGCCTGCTGCCGCGCCGATTGCCGCGCCCGGACCCCGGTCCGCGATGCCGCCAATAATCGCCCCCAACAACGCGTCGCCAAAGATGTTACGTGCTGTTTCACCCGCCTTGCTTGGACCCTTAACGTTGAACAGATCGGAAGCCAGGGGATAGCTTTGTCCGCCCAGATCCAGCGACGTAAGTTGGAGTGCAAGCTCTGCCCTGCCTCCCAGCTCGCCGGACTTCGCGCTTTCGGTTACCGCACCGTTGACGGTTGCCCCCCGCGGAATCGCCAGCACTCCCCCGGCCCACACGTCGCGAATCACAGTGAACTGGACGGGGGCGCCCGCTTGCGCCCATTTGCTATCCACGGATTCGCTGGTTCGAACTTGGAGCAGGGTTCCTTGAGGGACGGTGACAGGACCTATTGGAGCCCCATTTGCCTGCGCGGGAGGTCGCGGAGCTGCGTCCGCCGGGGCGCCGCCAGCTACTCGTTGCGGATCCGGCACGAACGCATTCGCTCCGCTTGGATGCGCCTGGGGATCTATGAACCGCAGATTGTTGTGAACCTCGGTGACCCCGGAAACATGGGAAGCGATTAGTTCGGCCAGTTCCCTTGAAGCCTCTCCCGAGACCGTTCCGGACAGTGTCACTTCGCCCTGAGAAGTCTCCGCCGTGATCATGTCCTTGTTCAAGGCCTTAGAGGAGTCCAGAGCGTGGACCACATCCATTTCGATCTGGGCGTCCGTGCGTTGGTCGGCTCCACTCGGTGGCGAGCTAACCTGTGCCGCAGCAATCAACCCGCTCAGGGCAGCTGCCGCGACCCACACAAAGGATTTGTCAAGCATCCCATTACAGAATGAGCGATTCATATTCTTTCTCCTTTGCCGAAAACTGCACTTCCGCAAGATGCGAAACCCGAACCGTGCTGCTGCGGCTGCGATGTGGCGGGACGCTCTGGCTTGCCGGATTCGGGAGGCGGTGGTGCGCCAAGGAGGAGCGAAGGTGCTGGAGCAGGCGCGGGAGCTGTTTCTTGCTGCGCTCCCGCCGGACTAGATGAAGCCTTGGATGGAGTACCAGTGGCTGGAAGATTGGGGTTTTGTGCCGTCGACGTGACTGGAATGACACGAGCAGCGCCGGGGTGAAGCTGCAGTGATTCAGAGGGGAAGTTTATCGGATTGATGACGGAAGGATCGTCGTGAAGTTTTACATAGAGCACTCCAGCTGCGGGATGCGGAACCGACAGAACGTATCCGGGGAAGCCTTCCGGAACCTGAACTGGGTGATCGTAATGCGGATCGTTTGAGACGGAATCCAACAAGAATAGATTGGAACCTGTCAGCTTGCAGGGTTCAGCATGTGCGGCGGGACATTTCAGATCGCTAAACGATGGCAGCCGGACCAAAGTGACAAGAGGCTGCCAGTCGCTGGCAACTCCGTTCTCAATGACGCGGAAATGGATAGGCCCTGAGGCAGAGGGGCCGAAGGCCTTGGCAGTATCGAGCGTGGCCACTGCGACCTGAGAATCCTCAAGAATCAAGCCCTTGGCAAGAGAGAGTGTCGTCAGGAATGCACCCTGAATGGCAGCCACTTCGATCTGCTCGTCGCCCATAAAGGCCGACGGAACCTCGGCATGAATTGAGAAGGTCAGTTGAGCGTCTTGCGGAAGCTCGTCCTGATTTGCAAGCTGAATCTTGCTGGCTGATGCGCTCGGTGGAGGAGGTTGTATGCTCTTTGCGATCAGGGTTACTCTCGGGCGCGGAGCCTCCACTGTCGTTTCGAGATTGAGGATGCGGCCGTCTGTGAGTAGGACCTTGGCGGTAACAGTCTGCCCGGCCTTCAGCATACCGTCGCCTTGGAGGTCGGAAGTGACCAAGCATAGTTCATCGTTACCACTTGAAGAATTTAGGGTGCCAGGCGTGAAACTGACAACTCCAAGATCGAGTTCCTTTACTTCGTCAAGGCGACTGCCTCTGAGCACACCAGTGGGATCTCCGGCATGGAGGGTGAAGCTATCAAGATGGCCAGCTTGAGCGAATGCCTGTATCGGAATCGCATCGGGCTCTTTGCTTCCGTACTGCTTTACCAGAAGTTTCAAGTGGCCGGGCTGAGCCTTTTTCAGCGGGACCGTAACCGAAACCTGGTTGGGACCCGTCGGTTTCCAGTCTGCCTTGATGGTTTCCCCAGTGGGTTTCTGCAGCAAAATACTGTCAACACAGGCAGCGTTTTCCGTTTCTATATGCGCGACATCGTCGCGACCAACAATTAACGATTGCTGATCGTCCTCGACCAGTTGCCAGTGCTGAGGATGAGCATTTTCCAGCCGGAACTCCGGACCGTTGTATGCTTCAAATCCCCAGTAGCCATGCAGAGAACCATCTAGAATATCGCCAAAGTTGGTGGGACTGAGGCCCGCGGTGTTGGCTACATAGCCCCCCTTTTCGGCGTCGGCTTTTACCGGCAAATCCACGAACTTGCCATTCTTCCCTTTTAGACGCAGAAACATATCGTGTGCGTAACCTGTCGAAAACACTAACGGTGCTCCGTCGACTGGCAATACCAATTCCGTTTTCTCCGCGCAGTACACCTCTTTTGGATTGACGGGGTGTAGCGGCGGCAACAGCGCCGGCTCCACAGCCGGCAGTGCGATCACTATGACTGATTTCGGATTATGGAAAGAAGGGGGCGTATTGAGCTCGAGTGAGAGGTAATCTATCTGCTCGGTAGCCAGCGCGGGGATGTACTGATACCGGGCTGAATGGAGGGCGCCCATGATGCGCGCGATGTCGATAATCGAGGAGACGTATGGGCTGTAATAGCCATAATCCGTCCGGGGAGTGTCGCTCAACTGTAAGGTCAGATCGACGGCTGCGCCCGAAGTGAGCGCCTCGATCATAGAGGTGCTGTGTCCGTCATCCAGGACCAACGTGTCCTGGCCCTGCATCAGACATGGGGCCTGCAACTCAGGCATTTTTTCCAGGCAGTCGGGGTCAATTCTGATCGAGAGACTGCGCGCAAGCAACGCAGAAGCTGCCCTCAAATCTTCGGGGTCGGCCTGTCCGATTCTGCGAATGGCCGCCAGGTAAATATTAAGCCGCGAACGATCGAGAATGGCTTGATTCAGATCCTGGGAGGCTCGCACAAAGGCTCCAGGCAGGCCGCGAATGGTATTAACCAATGTCCTGAAGTCTCCACCCGTCTCCGGCGCGAGGAAGATGAGTACCTGCTGTGCCTGGTTAGGAATGGCAATCTTTAGTCCGTCACCATCCTTATCGTTCCACGTCTCCGACGAGAAGAACCAGTTCTCAGGAGGCGGGTTTGTAGAACCCCTCAAAAAAACCACCACAAGGAGGTAATGTGCCGATTGACCTGGCGGCAGATTGGCTCTGACGGAAAGCAGGTCTCCGGCCGATAGATTGGGTACTTCCGAGATCGGCAGGGTCTTGCCAGCACGCGTCACCTTGACTTCGAGCTTGGGCCCAGCCAGATCAAATGGCGCCGGGTCGGCGAACGCGAGGCCCGGTATTAGAACTGAAAGAAGCATCCCGAGATTGCGCAGCCATGAAATCATGCTAAGTTCTCAGAACTTGCCTTCAAGAGGAGCGGTCAGTTACGAATTTCACTCCGCATTCGTGAGAATGCCAAATCTGTCGCCGACCTCCGTTCGTCCACCTTGGTTTTTTCACATTGCCGGATTAGATTCTCCCAAAAACGGAAATACAGACAATATCGTTACTGATGCTTTCAAACTTAACCGGTTGCATAATGCCACAAGGTCACTGTCGAGGTAATCATGAAAGAGTCTCTTGCGTCTGCGCGTGCGATTTGCTGCCCTATCATGTGGCGTTTCAAGGATTCGTAGATCGGCTCCGAACAGCATCGCAACGGCCATCGCCATCAGCGACGCTCTAGCAAGCCGAGTGTCAGGAAGCCGCGGTCGGTCATTCCGATGGTGAACACGATTCCAGTAAGAGGCGCGATCAATACCTTCGTATCGCCATGAGCTATGGCGGGTTCGAGGAGAAAAGGTGTTGGATGTAGCGAGATAAGCTAGTTGCTGGCCGGTATACTCGAATTCTTCAGCCGTGGCAGACGGAGGCGCGCAGCCATATTTACTAGCACCGCCAGCGACTCGGCTTTCATCTTGCGCATCACGCATCCACGATGAGCTTTCACCGTGCTTTCGCTGATGCCAAGTTCGCTACCCACCTGTTTATTCAGAAGGCCGGCGACCACAAGAGCAAACACTTCGCGCTCACGAGAAGTGAGGCCCTCATACCGCGATTTCAGGGCCTGAAATTCGGCATTGCGACTGACCAACAATTTGCTACGCTCAATAGCATTCCGTATCGCAGACAACAACGACTCGTCGCTGAGGGGCTTCGTCAAAAACTCCACAGCCCCAGCCTTAATGGCCTGTACAGACTTTGGTACGTCGCCGTGCCCCGTGATGAAGATAATCGGCATTTCCGGCCGTTCCACAGCTAATCGCTTCTGCAACTCGAGGCCGTTGAGGCCAGGCAGGGAGATATCCAGAACCAGGCAATTTGGCGCAAGAGCGCGCGGGCGATCGAGAAACTCCAAAGCCGACTCGAACGTCTCTACTTGCCAACCTTCATGACGAATCAGATGCTCCAGTGATTCGCGGACGGAGACATCGTCATCCACAACGAAAACCAGCGGTGAGGTTTGCATGTCAGGGAAGAACCTCACTTCATATCCGATGACACTCGCAGCAGTCATTATATACCCCTGACAGGTGCGGGGAACGCTCATTTGGCCTTCATTGCCAAGTCCAATGCTAATTGCAAAGCAGTGTCACTAAAGGGTTTGAACAAACAATCGACCGCGCCTTCTTCAAGCAAACGCGACCTCAAGCCTTCATCTCTCTGACCTGTAATGAAAATAACCGGGCACTTCAACTTGCGATGCTCAAGCTCGCGTTTGATGCCTGGCCCACCGATCCCCGGCATCGCAATGTCAAGAATCACACACCTTGTGCGCAATATGCCGTCGGATGCCAGAAACTCCTCCCCTGAGGAGAATGTCAGGACAGCATACCCGAGTTCCTTCAACAACTCTGGCAACGATTCCCGAACCGAAGTCGGCTCCGACCAGAGACGCGCGTTCATCCCCACTCCGCGCCAAAGCGAACCTCTATAGCGGTTCTCCAATTGGTGTAGAGCAGAACCTCGAACGTTGAGTGGCGTTTTTCCCAAGAAAACGCCACCCGGCACGCCCCTCAAAACTTCACGGGAATTGGAGAACCGCCGTAAAGGGCCGAGGCCCAGGGACGGATCGACTTACGGGCACCGCCACCGTCACGCGCTACTTTGAGCTGAGCAATCCGATCACCGGAGCCAAGACCGAGGGTGATTTCGCGGCGGCAGTCCACGCGGCCCGGGAAACCTACCCCCTGATGCCTGCCGTGGTTGCGCAGATGAAAGCGGAGTATGGACGATTCGACATCTCGACCTCCCACGCGGTGCACACCGCGGGCACCTTGATGGCGGTGATCGGCGACCGCCAGGCGATTGCGGAACTTCGGCAGGCGCTCGATCAAACCCCGGAGCTGCACGACTGGCTTCCCTATGCCGAACAAGCAGCCGCGGATGCAGACCTCGTCGACAAGATTATGGCCCTGGTGGATGTCGAGCCCGGGGTCAAACAGAAGGACCTGAAGACCAGAATCGATGGCGATGGTCCGAGACTTGGCTTCCTCGCCTCGTCACTTGAAAAAGGGAAGCGTTTGCAGCGAGTCAGCCAGGGGGCGACATTTCTTCTCTATCCGGCGGGATTCGCGCTCAGTTCGCTCGCGCCTCAGCCAGCTACAGGCGCCCCCGATGCGCGCAGTTCCGAGGTGATCCTTGCGCCTGTGCCCCGACACGGGCCGGTTCGATCTGCGATGCGTGCACGGAACCTTGATTTCAGCAAACTCGCCTACGTGAGGCTCCCCAAAGCTCCAGAGGCCTGGGAGGAACGGTCGCAGGGTCAGAAGGTATCCTCGCGCGGTGGCGCAGGAAGCGATGAAGGAGATGGCGCACCGGAAGCGAAGCGGACCAAGGTCCCTCGCTTCACAGTCGGAGGCGACGGTTGGGTATTGGGCCAGGAGGAGCCCCTTCCGGCTGAAAAGCGACCGCACTCGGCCTACCGGGAAACGTTCCACACGGCGGGCACAACGGTCTGGATCGACCCCGCGGGAAAGCGGGTGGAGTTTCCGACGGCCTCCGCCGTGGTCTTGACCACGGACCGGCGAGGGCAAAGACTCGCTGAATGTGGAATAGGGTTTGATGTCTATCGCGCCGACGTAAACGGCGACGGCTCGGGAATGCTCTTTCTCTCGCGCCATGGCATCCTGCACGGGTACACGGAGATGGTCGAGCCATTCCTTGTGGAACGAGTCGCGGATCTGCCCGAATACGCCGAACAGGCCAAGCGCTTTGGCATCGATCCGAATTCGCTCAAGAATCATGTCCGCTGCGTCGCACTCTCCGAGGGTCGCTCGCGGTATCTAGTGACCATTGTCGATGAAGCCTGGTGCTACGATCTGGCCGCGAATCGGCCCCTCTGGGGCCTCCGCTTTCCCACGAAAGAGGGCTGGACGGCAATCGCCTCCGAGCGCTCGGGCAAGGCTGGCGCAAGCGCAGATGTTCTGGCCGCTTTGAAGCTGATGGAACTGGCGCTTCCCGTAAGCCCGGAGGCGATCACCCGCCAGTACCGGGTTCTCGCCATGCGATGGCATCCCGATCGAAATCCCAGGGATCCCCAGGCTATACGGAGGTTTCAGGAGCTGGGCGCGGCTTTGGAGCTGCTCACCGGAATTGATTTATCGCGTCTCTCCGGCTCCGAGACCGAGCGGGTCGTCTACCAACAGGTTCTGCATCAGAGCGTCGTGCGTCTCCCGCAGGGGATCAACGTGACCATATCGATGTCGATGCAGGTCAGCGGCGCGTTCGGGACCGATTGGATCTATGCGGCAAACTTCGCCGACCAGGGAAACAGCACTTTCCTCGGGGGCTATAGCGGCAGGATCGTCGAAGTCGGGACAGATGGGATTCCCCTTCGCATCTACGATATCGGCACCGTTCCCCGGCAGGTTGCGCGAACTTCATCGCATCTTTTCATTCTGACGGCAACCAGGCTCTACATTGTTCGCGAGAGCGAACTGGTGGCGCTTGTCGATGGACTTGACCAGGGCAGACTCATCATCGGGAATCGCGGCTTCGGACTCCTACAACCCAAGCACTTTCAATGGTTCACCCATACTGGTGAGCTTCTCGGAGAGGTGAAGACCCGTGACCCCATTCGGAGAACATTCTTCGGCGAGGAAGGGCTCGTCGTTGAGACCCGCACGCACCGAGCGGTTGTCAGCGGCGCGCACGGTTGCGCCCTATGCGGGGGCCGGAGCGGAGTGTGTGATGGAGTTCGAGTCGCAGAGTGGCGGCAAGATGCGCATTCAGTGGAAGGGATCCGGTGCACCCGATGGGGGAAGCCTTCTTCGCGCCTGGCGGGAAGGGGAAGGATGATTCATATCACGGCGCAGATGCGGGTGCTGGTGGCGATCGAGGCCGTTGACGG
>JASHOC010000347.1 GCA_030041305.1 Acidobacteriaceae bacterium | reverse complement strand
GCGCATGGCGGGCCGGCCCGCCCAGTAAAGGCGGCTGGGCGCTACATGGCGAAAGTTGATGACGAGCCTTCCGAGACTGACGGAACGGAGGCGTGCATCGGTCAGTACGGTGATGCGCGCCGGGACAGCGTTGGTCAATCCGAGGTCATTGGCCGCCGTGATGCCGTCCACGAGGACTCGAACGTTGTTCTTGCGGGCGAGCGCGTCGATTACGGCGCGGGGATCGGGAGAGGTGGGCTTTCCGGTAAGGCGATTGGTGCTTGGAACATCATAGAGACCACGAGCGATGCGACGCAGTTTCCCAAAGGCCACCAAACGGTGAAGGACCTGGTCCACGGCAGTGCGCGATCCGAGGTCGGCGAAGTCCTCAGGGGTCCAGACGCGGATCCTCCAGCTACCGGCAATACGATTGCCGATGGCGGCGGCGATGCTGGGTGAAGAAACTGGCATACTTCTATGTCAGAAAATTGTAGCAATTTTCTTACTCGCAAACGAGCCTCCGGAATCGGCTTTTCAAGGTGGAGGCGGCGGGCGGCGACCAGGGTTCCGCAGATTTTCGATGCGCAGGGCCCGTGGTCGAGTATGCTGATCAGCGAGTCGGGACGCGGTGGCTCCTTCGGTTGCACTCCGAGAGATTCGTACGAGAATGTACGTACAAACTCAAACCCGATTCAGAGGGGTGGATTTGTACAATTCGCGGATTTTTGTACAGATTTTGTAACTCCACCCGGCATTGTGGACTTTGTGGCATTTTGTAAGTTTTAGAAATGATTGATACTTAACGACTTATCCTGTGGAAAAAGCGTCGACTCCCGCCGCCTCCACCATACTTAAGCTTCTTCTTTTCCTACACTTACCAATCAGGGCCTGAAAATCGGGTCGTTTTTGTGACCGTTTTGTACCCATTTTGTGCCAGGGACAAAAAGCCTCCCGATTTTTTGACCCATTTCAGAGTTCGAGCAAAACTCCGGCTGAAGTGGGAGGCTCTCATGGATTCGTTCGTCTTCACCCGTCACTCCTCCGACTGCAAATTCAAACGTGACCAGTTCTGGAACCGCTGCAACTGCCCCAAGTGGGTCGAAGGCAGGTTCAACCATGAGCGCTTCCGCAAGAGTGCCTCGACCCGCGTTTGGGACGAGGCCGAACGGTTTCGCGAAAAACTGGAAGAGGCTCTGTCGAGAGGGCTACCGCTAAACGGTCTTCACCCGGACTCGATTACGGCAACCGCCATCGTCTCCCCAATGAGCGTCCGGCGATCACGCATCATTTTGCGGTCGGAGGGCATGAAGGCTACCTGACTGTAGGACTCTACCCCAATGGTCAGCCCGGCGAGATCTTCATCCGGATGGCCAAAGAGGGTTCAACGATTGCGGGATTGATCGAGTGCTTCGGAACCGTTGTATCCGTCAGCCTTCAGCACGGGGTCCCGTTGCGCGTGCTTTGCGACAAGTTGTCGCACACGCGTTTTGAGCCATCGGGATGGACTGGTAACGCAGAGCTCGGATATGCGAAGTCCATCATGGATTATCTCTTTCGCTGGCTGGAACTCCGCTTCCTCTCTGGCACTCAGCTCCCTCTGTTTTCCGCAGGCGGCAACGATGGCGAGGTGCCAGACCAGTCAAATAAGGTCGTACCGATTTCGTCACAGGCAATTCAGCCTGGTGATGGGCCAGCGTGTCGCTCGTGCGGCGCACTCATGACACCAAACGGAAGCTGTTACACATGCAGAAACTGCGGGGTGACGACGCGCGAGAGATCACGAGCAGCTTCGACACCTGGGAGTGGGGCAATCATCTGCGCATGGCCGGGCGCCTCAGGCCGGGTGTCACTCGCGCTCAGGCCATCGACGAGCTCGGTCAGATTGCCCGTACCCCTTGGCCGGAATTCCCCCCACCCGCGTCACGCCTCTCTTCAACATGGCCCCATCGTCGATTCTCTGCAGGATGACATTGCCCGTACGCAGTCAGTCCTGGTGGGTACTGCCAGGCGATGGAGATTCGCGTCCTCAGAGGACGCTGCCTCGACGAACACGACACCGCCGGCGCGCCGCGCTGCTCAGCGAATCCCTGGCGAAGAGCCAATTCCCCGGCCAGGACCCCATCGGCAAGCGCCTGCACGTTGGCCCCACTGACCAGCCCTGGTTTACCGTCGTCGGTGTCGCTACCGATGTGAAGCAGACCTCGCTCGCCATCGCCGCGCACGACGCTGTCTATCTCTCCAGCGAACAAACATGGTTCGCCGACGATACGCTGTCCTTCGTCGTGCGCGCTCGCGGCGACGCCGCCGCTCTCGCGCCCGCCGTGAAGGATGCAATCTGGTCCGTCGACAAGGATCAGCCCATCGTGCGTGTGGCTACCATGGATTCCCTGATCGCGGCGTCCGACGCCCAGGGCAACCTCGTCCTGATTCTCTTCGAGGCCTTCGCCATCGTCGCCCTTGCGCTGGCCGCGGTCGGCATGTACGGCGTGCTATCCGGCAGCGTCACTGAGCGTACGCGTGAGATTGGGATCAGGGCGGCGCTCGGCGCCAGCCGCACGAATATCCTGGCGTTGGTTGTTCGTGATGGGATGCGGCTTACCTCGTTCGGCGTGGCAATCGGGTTGTGCGGAGCCGGTGCCGCCTCACAAGTGGTGGTCTCACTGCTCTTCGGCACTTCACCCTTTGATCCTATCGCCTGGACCGGCATGGTGGCGCTCCTGCTGGTTGTCGCGGTTATGGCCTGCTGCATGCCTGCGTGGCGAGCCGTGCGGGTCGATCCGTCGATCACGCTCCGCTCTGAATGATTCTCTGAATTCCAGGTTGCAGGCGCGCAGTTACCTTGGAATTCGATTGGCGGATTAGTATCCGCAAACCGGCCTGTGTTCAGGATTCTGAGTGAATCACGTTCTCAGCCAAATTTGGCCACCCGGTCGTAAAGTCGTTAGCCTTGATCGGAAATGCCTCGGGGCAAGTTCTCGCAGCCAAACCCTTCTGCCACAGATGCCGCCCCGGGGCATTTTCGATAAGATTTCATGAGCTTGCGCGCGCCACGTTGGATGAAAAACCGACCACGCATCGCAACCGCCGCGTGGTAGAAGGTTTCCAGGGACGATTGGTAAAGGCTGATTCATCTCCTTGAGGAGCGAATCCCGTCGATAAGATTAGCCTGCGCCAGCATAGAGGCACCACAGTTTGTCGCACCCCCATTG
>JASHOC010000048.1 GCA_030041305.1 Acidobacteriaceae bacterium | reverse complement strand
TCGCTGGAAACCTTCAATCCCGACGCGAATCCGGATCCAAGCTACCCGGCTGGAGTGGAGACGGTGTGGAATGTGTTGAACCTGTGCAACGAAAGCGCGAACGAAGGCGGCACGCCAGCGCAGCCGGATTCGGGGTTCTTCTGGTGCGCCGAGACCGGGGCGGGCGGCGGCGGAAACAGCCAATTCTGGGGCCGGCCTTTCTACCAGTTTGGGCCAGGCATCACCAACCACTACACCGCCTACGGCAACGGGACCACGCAATGCGCGTTGGCGCGGCCGGGAAGGCCGTGCCGCGAGGTTCCGGACATCTCCGCCGAGGCGGACCCGTATACCGGCTACGCCGAATACTGCACCGGCAGCGCCGCGACGCCCTACAGCGAATGCGCCATCTTGGACCAGTACTACACCCCGCCGGGCTGGTTCGAGATCGGCGGCACCAGCCTTTCGTCGCCACTCTGGTCGGCGATCTTTGCCGACCACGACAGCCTCTACCACACCCGGATCGGCAACGCGAATCCGCTTCTCTATCTCCTCTATAACGTGGATGCTCCAGGATTCTTCAACGACATCACGGGCATTCATCAAACCACCAACAACAACGGCCTGTTCCCGACCACTCCCGGATACGATCTGGCGACCGGCATCGGAACGCCCAAAATGGGCGCCTTGATCACGCTTTTCCCGCAGAGGTAGCCGGCTGCGACTGAAGTCTACGGCGGTTCTCCAATTCCCGTGAAGTTTTGAGGGGCGTGCCGGGTGGCGTTTTCTTGGGAAAAACGCCACTCAACGTTCGAGGTTCTGCTCTACACCAATTGGAGAACCGCTATAGCTCTGAATCGGGGGGCGAGAAGAGCGGGCCACGCATGGCAACGTGCGCGGCCCGCTATTGAAGAAAAACTTGGGTCGGGGGCGCCGCGAAGCGCTCTACCGCAGCTTACCACCGTGGAGTGCGAAGCGCTCACCGCGCCAGACAACGGTATTGCCAGCAAAGCCGGCCGCCCACAACCCCATGGCCACGAGGTCGCGCAAGGGCAGCAACCACAGCCAGGCGAGGACCTGATGGTCGCCCAGCACTTCGGCGCCCACCGTCATAGCGAGCGTCAGGCGGAGAAAGAAGCTCAGCCCGAGCAGCCACAGGCTTACCGGGCTGACACCGCTGGCCAGCACGTTGAGGAGCGCCCAGCCAAATCCGTAGGAAACAACCAATCCTGCGTAGCCCCAGGGGCGCGTTTCGCGGACGGTCCTCAGCCAGCGCAGCTGGTGATCGACGAAGCCGCGCCAGTCATAGGGCGGTACGGCGGTCTCCACGATTTCCGGGCTCAGGACTACGCGATAACCCGCCCGCGCCACGCGCGCGCCCAACTCGTAGTCATCGGCCAGATAGTCCACCAGCGCAAGCAAGCCGCCGGCTCTCTCAAGCGCGTCGCGCCGCACGGCGAGCGTGGCGCCAAGTCCGTAGCGCAGCCCGCCTTCGAACCATTTCGAGACCAGCACGCCGGGAATGAAGTCGGTGGCAATGCCCAGCGTCTCGAAATGGGAGGGCAGGGATTGATGTGCGCGCCCGCGGTAGAGCGAGGTGACGAGTCCGACGGGCGGCGGAGTGTTCCCGCCTCTGGCATCAAGCTTTGCCTGCGGTTCCGCGGACGCAACCGGCGCCGAAGAAAATGCCGGAATGGATAACGCGCCCGAATGGGACGTCATTGCGGCCTGGGGGCCTTCCTGGTTTTCGAGCGCCGACGGCGGCATGCCGCGGAGTTGATTTCCAATTCGGCTGGCGGCGGTTGCTTTCTCGATGGGTGCCCGCGAAGCATCCGCCGCAAAGCTTGCCATCACCCGCGCAAGATAACGAGGCGAAACCGCGATGTCGGCGTCATTGATGAGCAGGAATTCGTAACGCGCGTGGAGGGCCAACTGCGCGAGCGTGCTTACTTTACCGTTGGGGCCCAGCCGTTCCGGGCACTCGATGAGCCGGATGGCGCATTGGGGAAATTCGCGCCGGAGCTGCGCGACGGCGGCGATGGCGGGGTCGTCGAGCGAAGAGACGCCGAACAACAGCTCGAATTCACCCGGGTAGTCCTGACGGCAGTGGCTGGCGAGCGCCTGTTTAAGACCGGGATCGAGACCCTTGAGCGATTTGAGCATGCTGACGCCGGGGGCAAAGGAAAATGCCTCGACGGCCAGCCGTGCGGAGCGCCTGAGAAGGACGCGGCGCTCGCGAAGATAGATCCGCGCCGCCAGCCAGGCGATGAGAAAGTAACCGATCCCAGCCACGGCCAGCGCCGTAGTCGCCGTCCCCACGGCCGAGGCCAAGGCGTGTGGCATAAGGGCAGTGTACAGGGGGCAAGACGAAGGGACGAAGGGACGAAGGGACCAAGGGACCAAGGGACCAAGGGAGCGAGGGACCGAGGGAACGAGGGAACGAGGGAACAAGGGAACGAGGGACCAAGGGAACGAGGGAACAAGGGAACGAGGGAACAAGGGAACGAGGGAACAAGGGAACGAGGGAACGAGGGATAAGATCTTGATTGTGCTGTGGATCACGTTGGCCAATGTCAAATTGTTCTATCGTTCCACCGAACGTCCTAAAATATCAATGCCAAGAGGCGCAACGTGGGTGCGTCTTTCAAGGATCTCGTTGTCTGGCAGCGAGCAGTTCAACTGAGTACGGAAATTTATCACCTCACTGCTTCGTTTCCGTCGTCCGAGCAGTTCGGCTTGGTCAACCAAATGCGGCGAGCCTCCGTGTCGATCGCGAGTAATATTGCCGAAGGATATGGCAGATCGACAAAAGGCGAATATCTTCAGTTTCTGGGTCATGCGAGGGGATCGATTTGCGAATTACAGACGCAACTGGTCATTTCGGAGGCACTTGGATTCGGGGCGAGGAAAACACATCAACGCGGCGAAGGGCTCTCCGCCGACGTAAGCCGAATGCTGAACGCGCTGATGAATAGCCTCAGGAAATAAGCGGCCTCTTCCGGGCCTCTACTCGTTCCCTTGGTCCCTTGTTCCCTTGGTCCCTGCCTCACTCGTACCTTAGGGCTTCAATGGGATCCAGGTTGGCGGCTTTCCACGCGGGATAGATGCCGAAAAGCAGGCCGATGGCGCAGGAGACGCTGAAGCCGGTGAGGACCCACCCAACCGAGAGCGTGGCCGGCAGGCCGATGGGCAGCAGATACACGGTCCACGTGATCACGCCGCCCACAAACACGCCAATGATTCCGCCCAGCGCGCAGAGCGTGACCGCCTCGCTGGTGAACTGGGTAAGAATGTTGAGCTTGGTGGCGCCGATGGCCTTGCGCACGCCGATCTCGCGGGTGCGCTCGGTGACGCTGACGAGCATGATGTTCATCACGCCGACACCACCCACCATCAGGCCCACGCTGGAAACAGCGATCATGAAAATCACCAGGCCTTCGGTGACCTGGTCCCAGAGGCGGGTGATGGAATCGGGCCCGAAGATGTCGAAATCGTCGGGGGCTTCGACGCGCACTTTGCGCCGGATGCGCAGCAGCTCGCGCACCTCTTCCTCGACCAGCGCTTTGTTCTTCTGGCTGTCGTACTTGACGCTGACCCACAGGTCCTGGTCCTCAGGATGCAATTGCTGAAAGGTTCCGAAGGGAAAGAACACCTGATTGTCGGCGCGGTTTCTGCCGCCCCCGAAGGGCTGCTTCTGCTTGTCGAGCACCCCGATCACGGTGTAGAGGCCGGATTCGATGTTCACTTCCTTGCCGATGGCGTCCTGATTGCCGAAAAGATCCTCCCAGGTGTCGTGGCCGAGGATGCAGACGTGCGCGCCGCGGTGATCCTCATTTTCGGTAAACATGCGACCCTCGAGAAAGTCGAGGTCCATCACGTCGGCCACTTCGGGGGTCGAGCCGGAGAGAATGGTGCCCGCCACCTTTTTCCCGTTGTACTTCACGTCGACCTTGCCGACTTGAAACTGGCCGGTATGCTGCAAGCTGCCGTCGACCGCCAGCACGTGGGGAAGACCGCGCAGCGCGATGACGTCATCCATCGTGAGCCGTTTGCGCGCCAGCATCTCGGCCGTGGGGCGTACGCCGATAACCGGCATGTGGAAAACCCAAAGCACGTTGGTGCCTAGCGAGTTCACCCAGTCTTCGACGCGGTTGTTCAGCCCGTCGATGACCGAGGAGATGGAGATGACGGTGGTGACGCCGATGACGATGCCGAGGATGGTCAATCCCGAGCGCAGCTTGTTCGCCCTCAGCGTGTCCAAGGCCATTTTGACGGATTCGCGGGTTTGGCCCTTCATGGCGAGTTCTCAGTTCGCAGTTCTCAGCTGTCGGTTTTCAGTTTCCTGGCGCCCGAGCGAATCCAAAATGCCAAACAGCATCTTTCTTACCTCGTTCGATAGGGCCTCCGCTTCGTCGATCAGTTTCGGATCTCCGAAGTTCAGCGCGCGTGCAATTTCGAGTTGTGTTTGGACATCGCAATTCGAACCGCGGGCGATGCCGAGAAATTGCCGAAATTCACCGGCACTCGACCGGCCTTGCCCTTCCGCGATGTTGCTGGGAATGGAGACAACGGCGCGACGGATTTGATTTGTTAGACCATACTGTTCTTCGCGAGGGATGCCCTGGGTCAATCGATAGACGGCAAGCGTCAACTGCATCGCCCGCTGCCAAGCCGTCAATTCTCGAAATGATTGCGCCATGATTGCAAACTACCTATAGAGGATTCTCCGTAGCCCGAACTGTGAACTGTTAATTGCTTTTCTCACAGCTCTGCCCGCAGCGCCGCGACCGGGTCGAGCTTGGCGGCTTTGCTGGCCGGATAGACGCCGAAAAAGACCCCCACCGATCCGGCCAGGAACAATCCCAGAAAAATGGCCCACATGGGAACGCTGGTGGGGAAACCGATGGCGACGGTGATCAGCTTGCCCACCCCGATGCCGCACAGTACGCCGATGGCTCCGCCCATCAGGGCCATAGTTCCGCTTTCGATGAGAAATTGCAACAGCACGTCGCGCTGTTTGGCGCCGAGCGCCTTGCGCACGCCGATCTCGCGGGTGCGCTCCGTCACGCTGACCAGCATAATGTTCATGATGACCACGCCGCCCACCACGAGCGCGATCGAGGCCAGGCCGAGCACCACAGACGCAAAAAGCGAACTGACCTGCTTCCAGATGTCGAGAAAGGTGTCGTTGGTTTCCATCTCGAAGTCGTCGTCGGCGCCGGGTGTGTCGTGGCGGCGCACCCGCATCAGCACCCGCACCTGGTCTTCGGCCTGCTCCATCCCCGCCGCGCTGCCCCCGGCGCGAGCATAAATGGTTACGGAATCATTGTCGCCGTAGATCTGCTGATACGTGGTGATGGGTACGGCCACCCAGTTGTCCTGTGACTGGCCCAGCGTCTTGCCCTGGCGGTCGCCTACGCCCACAATCGTGTAGGGTACGCCGTCCACGCGAATCTCCTTGCCAATGGGATCGCCGGGGCCCATCAGGTTATCGACAATGTCGTAGCCCACAATCGCATTGTGGGTGGCGTGGTCCTGATCGGCCGGCGTGAATCCGCGCCCCAGGGCAATATCGATATTGTTGAGCCCGAGCATGGTCCAGGTATAGCCGCGCAGCTGCGTATTGTTGCTGGAGTGGCCTTGAAAGACGACATTGGTGGTTTCGGAGAGCATCGCGCCCACCTGACTGCACAGCGTGCATTCGTCGCGCACCGCTTCGTAGTCCTCGAAGCGAATGATCTTGCGCTTTTGGAACTTGAAGTATTCTTCGGGAGTAAAAATCACGCTCGACATGCGCGTGACAGTGAAGACGTCGGCGCCGTACCCGGTGAGTTTGGTGGCCACGTAGCGGTTGGCGCCATCCACCAGCGTGATCACCATGATGACCGAAGCGACGCCCATCACCACCCCGATAAGGGTGAGGATGGTGCGCAGCTTGCTGCCCCAGAGCGACTGCAGCGCCAACCGGAATGCTTGGATGAAGGTCATGATGCTTGCCGTTCACGGCCGGCGCAGGTCCGGCGCGACCGCGCCTTCAGCTTCGGACGGCGCAATCGGGTTACGGTCCGGTCTCTTTAGTTTACGGGAATTCCTGTTGGCCGGTCGCGGCGGTCAGAACGCGGGCGCGCAGACCCCGCCTTAATCGACAAAATCGACCTGCGGGGCGATGGGAATGATGCCGCGCTCGTGACCCATCTGGAGCAACTTGCGAATCGCCTCGCGTCCGTCGGGGCCGTAATCGAGGGTGCGGTCGTTCACATACATGCTCACAAAGCGGCTGGCCAGGTTGGAATCGAGATCGCGCGCAAATTGCATGGCGTATTCGAGCGCCGATTCGCGATGGTCGAGGGCGTGGCGAATGGAATCGCGCAGGGCCTTGGAGACAATTTTGTGCGCCTCGGCGCCTAACGAGCGGCGGATGGCGTTGCCGCCCAGCGGCAGCACCAGGCCCGTGGTCTCGCGCCACCAGTGGCCGAGGTCGATCGCCTTGTAGAGGCCGCTCAACGCGTAGGTAAGCTGGCCTTCGTGGATAATGAGGCCGGCTTCGTAGTTGCCGGCGCGAATCTCAGGGATGATGCGGTCGAAGGGAACGGTGACGGTTTCGATCTCCGGATTGAAGATCTTGAGCGCCAGATAGGCGGTGGTCAACGTGCCCGGAACGGCGATGCGAATGTGGCCGAGATCGGCCGGGGCCAATTTGCGGCTCGACACCACCATGGGACCGTAGCCCTCGCCCACGCTGCCGCCGCAGCCCATCAGCGTGTACTTTTCCTGCAGGTACGGATAGGCGTGAAAACTGATCGCGGTGAGATCGTAGAAAGCTTCATCCTGCGCGCGGCGGTTCAAGGTTTCGATGTCGGCGAGGGTGTGCGAAAAGCGGTAGCCGGGGACCCGGACCTTTTGGGTCGCCAGGCCGTAGAACATGAAAGCGTCGTCGGAGTCCGGACTGTGGGCGATGGAGATTTCAACGATGTGATCGCGAGAAAGTGGTTCAGCTTGAGTGGCGCTCACAGAGTGGCTTCCTTTCGGGAAAGAGGCGGCAATCGCCTAGATGGGATGCGGGGAACGAGCCGAGCGGCGGAAGCGGCAAAAGCCGGTTGCCGACGTTGCGGCGGCGGTGACTTTGAGCGCGTCGCCAGGCAGGAACGGGGCCACGGCCAGGGCCATCGCGGGCCTGGCTGAAAGGTGCGGCAGAACCGTCAGCCAGAGCGCGCCACAAACAAGGATCAGAGCGTCACCGGCGGCGGCGCTGAACAGGGCGGAAGCAAAACCACGCCCCGTCCGGCGCCACAAAGTCGAGATCAGCATGGCGGCCAAAGGATACGCGAGCAGATATCCGCCGGTGGGACCGAAGAGATGCGCCAAGCCGCCGCCGGGCGCGACCGCATTCGGCGCAAACACGGGCAAGCCCGCCGCGCCCTCGGCCAAATAGACGGCGAAGGTGGTCCCGGCCAGTCGCGGCGTGAGCAACAAACCTAGCAGCAGCACCGCAAACGGCTGCAGGGTGAGTGGCACCGGCGTGAAACTGAGCGGCGCGGCAATGTGGGCGCAAAGGGCAGCAAACAAGCTGCCGGCGAGGACGACTCCGGCGGGGCGCAGCCAGGCAGCCGGCCCCGCCAGGGCGGCGGAAACAATCTCCGGCGTAAGCGGCGAAGAGATGGATTTGCTCATGAGAATTCCTTCAGGGCCCTCGCTCATTTGCGCGTTAAGCGTCGCAAATTGATAACCTTATGGTTCCCATTCCAGATCGCTTTCGGGGGTTCGGTCGCGCGCTGACGAGGCTTCACGCCGGGGCCTTACGTGATGATGACGCCAGATATGGCGCGCTACGCCGGCCGCGGCCAGCAGCAGAGCTCCGAGAGAAACAAACAAGCCAATCATCAACCAACGCATAGGGGCGAACCACCCAAGAATACCAGAGCGGCGTGCGACGTCGGTCATCAGGCCCTCCGCAGACTGGCTTCGAGCCAGTCGAGGTAACCGCGGCTGCCGGACTCCACGTCGACAACCAGGAACTCTGGAACCTTATAGCTGTGCAAGGCGTGGAGGCGCGCCTCCAGGGCAGACACCTGATCGGGCCCGGTCTTGAGCAACAGGAGCGTCTCGGCGGAGGTCTCGACCTGACCCTGCCAATGGTAAATCGACTCAACGCCCGGAACCACGGTGGCGCAGGCTGCCAGCCGTTCCTCGACGAGCGTGCGGCCCAGGCGCGCGGCTTCCTCGGGGTTGGCAACGGTGGTGAACACGATGCGCGCTTGCGGGTTGAATTCGGGCATACGAGCCTTTTGGATGGAGAACCCCTTGGCGCCAGTCTACGCTGAAACCCAAAAATCGGTGCAGCCCGCCATCATAGTCCTGGGTTCAATTCCGCTGGCCGGCCGAGCTCTGAATGTCGCCGGAGTTTTTCGACAGGTGTTGAGTGGGATAACCCAAATTGGCTCCAGAGCTTGTGTTGGGAGGCCGAGGGCTGCCGCAGTACGATGGACCATGCGGTCTTGCAGGCGTTTTATAACCTTCATCCTCTTTATTGTGAGCGTGGGGTTTGCGGGGCCGATCTTCGCCCGCAGCGCGCAGCAGGCCCCCGGCAAGACGACCACCGAACCGCCGCCGACCAAGCGGGCGCCTGCGCCTGAAGACGTCGCCGCACCCATCCCTACGCACGGGGACATGCTGCGTGGCGCCTACGGCCCTTTTCGCGCCAACAACGACCTGCTCTATTACCATCTGGACCTTCGCGTCAACCCGGAAACGAAGTTCATCAGTGGCAGGAACACCATCCGCTTCCGCATGTTGAGCGACGGCGACCGCATCCAGATCGACCTTACCGACGCACTGCACATCGACAAGATCCTCTTCGGGGCCATGCCGCTCAAGTACACGCGCGATGACGGCGCTGTCTTCATCGATTTTCCCGAGACGCTGCACGAGGGGCAGGTGTACGCGATCGATTTTTACTACTCCGGCCATCCGGTTGAGACCGGGCGCTTCGGCGGCTTCGCTTTCCGCCATGATCCCGCAGGCCACGTGTGGATCAACACCGCCTGCGAAGGCACGGGCGCCAGCATCTGGTGGCCGGACAAGGATCAGTGGCGCGATGAGGTCGAGGACATGGACATCAGCGTCGCCATTCCCAACGGCCTGGTGGATGTTTCGAACGGCAAGTTCATGGGCAAGACCAATCTCGGCGACGGCTACACGCGCTGGGACTGGCATGTGAGTTACCCCATCAACAATTACGATGTCGCGTTGAATATCGGCGACTACGTTCACTTTGGCGAGCATCTGGGCAAACTGCCTCTGGATTACTACGTGTTGCCCGCCGACCTCGAAAAAGCCAAGCGCCAGTTCGCACAGGTGAAGGGAATGCTCGAAGCCTATAAGCATTACTTCGGGCCGTATCCCTTTGCGCGCGACGGGTACAAGCTCATCGAGGTTCCCTACGCGGGCATGGAACATCAAAGCGCCGTCGCCTACGGCAATCTCTTCGAGAACGGGTACCTGGGCCGCGACTGGACAGGCATCGGCATCAGCACGCGGTTCGACTTCATCATCATCCACGAAAGCGCCCATGAGTGGTTCGGCAACAGCATCACCGCGGCCGACTCCGCGGATATGTGGATTCATGAGGGCTGGGCCACGTATCTCGAAGGCCTCTACGTCGAGTACCGCTGGGGCAAGGCCGACGCGCTCCGCTACCTGAACGCGCTCAAGTCGAAAATCTATAACCAGCGCCCAATCCTCGCCGAGCGCGGCGTCAACGCCGATCCCACGGAAGACCAATACTTCAAAGGCGCGCTGATGCTCAACACTCTGCGCAGCGTCATTGACGACGACCCCCATTGGTTCGAGCTGATCTACGACTTCTATCAGCAATTCAAATACCGCAACATTCTTACCGAAGACGTGGTTACGTGGTTCAACCAATACACCGGAATGAACCTTACGCCCATTTTCAACCAATATCTGCGCCACGCGCGTATTCCGCGCCTCGAACTGCTGTTTGGCGAGTCTCCGGGCATGGTGATGTACAAGTGGGACGCCGATGAGGACGACTTCGCCCTGCCGGTGCGCGTGGGCGAGCCCGATCATTGGCAGATCATCCATCCGACGACCCAATGGCAGTGGATGCAGACGCCGCTCACGAAGGACCAGTTCCAAGTGGCGACCGACTTGTATTACGTGGATGTGAACAAGCAGTAGGTGCGCTTGCCCAACTCGCCCACCTGTTGCAGTATGGAATCTTGCGGTCTGCCCCAAAAAAAGGCATTTGCCTTATCGACGGAGAACGAGATGAGCGCAACCATCAAATTCGGCACCTCCGGCTGGAGGGCCATTGTGGCCGACGAATTCACCTTGGCCAACATCCGCCGCGCCGTGGCCGGCATTGCCGCCTACGTCAAATCGCAGCCGGGGTCGCGCCGAGTCCTGGTCGGCCGCGATCCGCGCTTCCTGGGCGAGAGCTTCGTCGGCGAAACGGCGCGCGTGCTGGCTGCAGCCGGCGTAACGCCCATTGTCATTCCCGAGGCCGCGCCCACCCCCGCCATCGCCTACGCCGTACGCACCCTTAAGACATCGGGCGCTATCAACTTCACCGCCTCGCACAATCCGCCGGAGTATAACGGCATCAAATTTTCTACGCCCGACGGCGCGCCGGCGCTGCCCGAGGTGACGCAGAAGATCGAGGAGGCGATTTTGGACGACGACGCGGCCATGGCGGAAATTCCCAAGGCGGAGCCGCCTGCGGGAGGGTTCGAGACCGCCGATGTGAAGCCCGCGTTCTTGAAGCGCCTGGCCGAATTGGTCGATCTCCAAGCCATCGCCAAGTCCAAAATCAAAATCGTCTACGACCCCTTTTGGGGCGCGGGGCGCGGCTACAGCTCCGAAGTGTTGCGCGAGGCCGGCGTGACCGTCGAGACGGTGCACGATTATCGCGACGTGCTCTTCGGCGGCCACGCGCCGGAGCCCGACGACCATCTGCTGCAGACGGCAAAAGAAAAGATGAAGGAGATCGGCGCATCGCTGGTCATCGCCGCCGACGGGGACGCCGACCGCTTCGGCATCGTCGACGGCGACGGAACCTTCATGCAGCCGAATTACATTATCGCCCTGCTCTTCGATTATCTTGTGGAAACGCGCGGCTGGCGCAACGGCGTGGCCAAGAGCGTGGCCACCACGAATCTCATCAACGCCCTCGCCGAGCGCCACAAAGTGCAGCTCTACGAAACTCCCGTGGGGTTCAAGTACATTGGCGAGCTGATCAACGACGACAAGATCGCCATCGGCGGCGAGGAGTCGGCGGGGCTGACGATTCGCGGCCACGTGCCGGAAAAAGACGGCATCCTGGCCGGCCTGCTCGTAGCGGAAATGGTGGCTGTACGCGGCGCCAGCCTGGGTGCGCAGTTGCAGGCGCTATTTGGCAAGGTTGGTTCCTATTACCCGGTTCGCGAGAACTTCCGCTTGACCCCAGAGGTCAAATCCAGGTTCACTGTGAAGTTGAAGACCGATCCCAAAGAGCTGGGCGGGCGCAAAGTGGTGCAGGTTGTGCGCACCGACGGGCTCAAACTTGTCCTCGACGACGGCTCGTGGGTTTGTTACCGCCTTTCCGGCACCGAGCCGGTGGTGCGCGCTTATACCGAAGCGCGCGACCAGCGGGAAATGGAAGCGCTGCGCAGAGCGGCGGAACATTTTGTCCTCAATTGAGGATTTACGCGCAGAGCGAGGATCGATGCCGGACGAGGCGGGGAACACCAAAAGAAATGCGGAGCACGTTTCGCTGCGCGAGCGTTTACTTGCGTGGGCGCAGCGGGGATGGCGTCCGGCGGGAACATTGATCGCTGTGGGGCTGGCGCTGCTGCTCACTTGGCATGTGATCAACGGCAAGCACGGGCTTACAGTCTGGCAGCAGAAGCGCGCCGAAGACCGCGACTTGCAACGCGAGATCAAAGACCTCCAACAACAGAACGCGCAAATGCGCCAGCAGATCCAGCAGCTTCAGTCCGATCCCGAGGCCATTGAGCGCAAGGCGCGCGAAGACCTGCACTATGCGCGGCCCGGCGAGGTGATTTATACGCTGCCGGCGCCGCCGCCTAGCCAAGCGCAGTCCGCCGGATCCGGCAAGTAAACAGAAACAACTCGTCGCTCAAGGATTCCCGGTCGGCAGACGGGCCGCCCACATTGCGCCCGCACGACCGCGCAGCAGGCTCTCGACGGCAACGCCGCGGATCGATGCATCGAGCAGTTCGACCATGTGGAACGCCGGCATTGCCTTCAGGCCGCGCCGCCGCAAGCCGTTCATCAATTGCAGCAGGCAGCCGGGATTGGCGCTGAGCACGGCTTGCGCTCCCGTGCGGAGCAGGTTTTCCACTTTGCGATCGCCGAGCGCATGGGCGGCGTCAGGCTGAAGCAGGTTGTAGACGCCGGCAGAGCCGCAGCAGAGCGAGCCTTCGGGAATCTCGGCTACGTCGAGCTCCGGAATGCCCGCCAGCAGGCGACGCGGCTGGTCACGCACGCCCTGCGCATGCTGCAAGTGGCAGGCGTCGTGATAAGCCGCGCGCAGTTTGAGCGGGCGACGCGGCGCCTGCGGTTCCAGATCGCACAGCAACTCGGCGATGTCTTTGCACTTGGCTGAAAAAGCCGCGGCGCGCGCAGCCCACTTGGCATCATCGCGCAGAAGGTAGCCGTATTCCTTCATGGTCGAGCCGCAGCCGGCGGAGTTCACCACAATCGCGTCGACTTGCGCGGCTTCGAACACGGCAATCGTCTTGCGCGCCATCGCCGCGGCTTCCTCTTCGAGACCGGAATGCACCATCAGTGCGCCGCAGCACGCTTGTTCGCGCGGAATCACCACCTCGCAGCCCTCGGCGGCCAGCACGCGCGCCGTGGCCGCGTTGACGTGGGGGAAAAAGACCTGCTGCACGCATCCCGTTAACATGCCTACGCGGCGGCGCGGGGTGGTTTTCGGCCACACCACGGCAGGCATGCGCGCAAAGAGTCCAGCCGGCGCTTCGGGCAATAGCGCTTCCATGGCCGCCAGCCGCTTGGGCAGCAGATTGAGAACCCCCGTGGCGCGGGCCAGCGCGCGCAGGCCCGACCTCTGATAGACCAGCAGCGGAATAGCCAGCAAACGCAACCGTGCGGGATGCGGGAACGTGGCGAAGATTAACTTGCGCAAGAGCGACTCGCCCGCCTCGCGCGGCACGTTGCGCTCGATTTGCGCCCGCGCCGGCTCGATGAGCTTGTTGTACTCGACGCCCGAAGGGCACGCGGTCATGCACGCCATGCAGCCCAGACAGTTGTCCATGTGCTGGCGAAAGCGGTCGTCGAGCGGAGCGGCGCCCTCGACGGCTTTCTTGATCATGTAGATGCGCCCGCGCGGCGAATCCATCTCCTCGCCCCACAACACATAGGTGGGGCAGGCGGGCAGGCAAAAGCCGCAGTGGACGCAGTCGTCGATGTACTGCTTCTCAGGGGGATGATGCGCGTCGAAACTCGAAGATCGCTGTTTTTCCTGGACGACGGGGTGCGGCATAGCTTCAGATATTTCCCACAAAACGGCCGGGGTTGAGAATGCGGTTGGGGTCGAAACGGCGCTTGATCTCGCGCATCAGCCCGAGGGCGTCCGCGTCGCAGCCCCACACGTCGAGCCCGGCGCGCATTTCGTCCGACGCCGCAAGCACAACCACGCTGCCTCCGGTGGGCCGCAGCCGCGCGCGCAGTTGGACAAGGAACGCCGCCGGCGGCGCGGCTTGGAGCGCAAGCGTCATCAGGCCGAAAGGGTAGGCGACGCACTGAACGCCGGCGCCTTCAGTAGTTGCCCAGTGACGCAGTTCGGCGCTCACGGGGCAAACCTCCGCGGGCAACATCGAAGCCTTCAGAATCGTCGCGTTCGCGGCGTCGTAAAGCTCCTGGCGCGCCCCCCAGACCGCTTCGCTGGAAGGAACCATGCCGATTTCGCTGAAGATTTTTGAGAGCCGGCGCGCGCAATCCTCGATCGCTTCGCCACGGCCCGCCACGCGCACGTCGAGCGCGCATCCATCCTTGCCCACGCGAAGCTGCACCGCCGAGGGGACCATCTGCGAATCGAGCAGCGCGCGCAGGGGCTCCGCGAACTCGGCCGCATCGCCCGCGTTGGCTGTCCACGTTTGCGTCCGCTCTTCCGCCGGATGCAGCCGAAAGTTCACCTCCGTAATCACGCCCAGCGTCCCGAAACTGCCGGTCATCAGTTTATGCAGATCATAACCGGCGACGTTTTTCACCACTTTGCCGCCGGTTTTGGCGACCGTGCCGTCAGCGAGCACGATGGTCATGCCAATGATCAAATCGCGCAAGGCGCCGTATTTCAGGCGCAGCGCGCCGCTGTCGTTCGCCGCCACAACGCCGCCCACAGTCGCGCGTTCCGGCCAAAGCGGATCGAGCGCCACCGTCTGCCCGTGACGCGCAAGCTGCGTCTGCATGGCCGCCCACGGGCAACCGGCTTCGACGGTGCAGGTCATGTCCTGCCAGGAGTGCTCGCGCACGGCGCTCATGCGCTCCAGGCTAAGCCGGATCTGCGCCTCCACGGGATTGCCCCAGCAGGTCTTTGTGCCTCCGCCCGCCGGCGTCACGGCGAGGCCGTTTTCCTGGGCGAAGCGCAAAATCGCCGCGGTCTCGCGCGCATCGGCGGGCGCCACTTCGACGGTTTCGCCGCGTATACGCGCGTGCGCCTGGCCGGCGATGGCGGCCAGGCGCGCCAAGCCTTCATCGAGCGTCAACTCCGCCGTGCTCATCAGAAGATCTCCGCCACGCCGGCCGTTTCCAGCGGATGTGGCGTGTAAGGGCCCGGGCGGTCGGCGCAGAGCCGCGGCCGGGGGAAGACTTTATCGGGATTGGCGAGGCTCTCGGGGTCAAAGGCGCAACGCACCAGTTGCATGGTCGCGAGATCCGGCTCCGCAAACATGTAGCCGAGGGCTTGCTGCTTCTCCTTGCCCACGCCGTGCTCGCCGGTGATGGAACCGCCGCTATCCACGCAGAGGTGCAGGATGCGATAGGAAAGATCGAGCGCAATCTCCTCCTGGCCTTCAATCGTGCGGTTGTAGAGCACCAGCGGATGCAGGTTGCCGTCACCGGCATGAAAGACGTTTGCCACGCGCAGCTCCACCACCGCCGCCATGCGCTCGATCTCGGCTAGCACCTGGGGCAGCGCGGTGCGCGGAATCACGCCGTCCTGGACGATGTAATTGGGCGAAATGCGGCCCACGGCGGCAAAGGCGGCCTTGCGGCCTTTCCAGATCAGGGCGCGCTCCTGTTCCGATTGCGCCAGGCGAATCTCCCATGCGCCGTTCTGTTCGGCCAGCGCGCGCACGTCCCGCATCAGGGCTTCCACTTCGCTGGCCTGCCCGTCAAGCTCCACGAGCAGCAACCCGCCGCACTTTGGGTAATGCGCGTGCACCGCGGCCTCGGCGGCCTCGATGGCAAGCGTGTCCATGATTTCGAGCGCGGAGGGCAACATGCCGGCGGCGATAATATCGCTCACCGTCTGGCCTGCGGCCTGCGGCGTGTCGAAGGCCGCCAACAAGGTCTGCACCACCTCCGGCCGCTTGACGATGCGCAACGTGATCTTGGTTGCCACGCCCAGCGTGCCTTCTGAGCCGACAAAGACGCCGGCCAAGTCGTAGCCGGGCGAGTCCGGCGCGGCGGAACCGAGGTGCACCAGCTCGCCGCTGGGAAGCACTACTTCAAGCGCCAGCGTATGCGTCACCGTGAAGCCGTACTTCAGGCAATGCGCGCCGCCGGAGTTCTCCGCCACGTTGCCGCCGATGGTGCACACCGACTGCGATGAGGGATCGGGGGCGTAAAAGTAGCCCTGCGCGGCCACGTGCTGCGAAACGTGCGCATTGATCACGCCCGGCTCGACGATCACGTAGTGGTTGGCGTAGTCGACTTCGAGGATGCGGTTCATGCGCGCCAGGCTGATCACCACCCCGCCTTCGGCCGGCAGCGCCCCGCCGCTTAACCCCGTGCCCGCGCCGCGGCTCACAAAGGGAAGCTTATGCCGCGCGCAGATGCGCACCACCGCCTGCACCTGCTCCGTGGTGCGCGGCAAAACCACCGCTCCCGGCAGCACGCGGAAGTTGGTCAGCCCGTCGCACTCGTAGGTCTGCAACTGGCTCGCGCCGGTGATCAGCCCGTCGACGCCGACGGCCTCGCGCAGTTCGGCAATTATAGTGGGGTGCAACACTCTGGCAGATAGCTTACCCGATCGAAGCGACAAGCGGCGAACCGGTTTCTGCCTATCGAAGATCCGAAATTGCCGCCCGCACCTGTATTAAGCGAGTCTCAATATCGTTAAGTTCAAAAAGATTGAGCACGCTAACCACCAGCAACAGAAAAAGCAGGGTTTCGGTCAAGGGCCAGTCCTTTAATCGGTTCATGGATGAATTTTACAGAAGGTGCCCCGTTTGAAAATGCATGACTTTCCGTAGTACGCTCAATATGCCCGCAGCACCTCCGCAGGCAATAAATAAATCTAAGGAAGAGGATAAATTTACTATGGAAAAGACAGTCAAACCCCTAGTCGGTACCACAGTGGTATTTGAGGACGCCTACACTGGCGCCGAAACCTACGGCCGTATCATTCACGTCAGTGGAGATTCTGGTGTCATCCGTAAAATCACGAAAGAGGAAGCGGGTGCTAATCCACGCCGCATCTTTCCTAAGCCCGCTCCGCAGCCTGGAAAATCAGAAGACGAATGGACGTAATTGAACAGCATCAAGCGCCTCGGTCTTGAAATCGGGGCGCTTGAATATTAGCATCAGCCACAGGCAAGCGTCATGCCAGCATTAAAGCGATCAAAGCGCATTTCAGACACTACCCGACCATCTGCGCAGAGTAAATTTCCGGCTTCCTCTGGAGAGCGCCGGGCGCCCCAGGCCCCGCTTTTGGGACCTGGGAAAACACACGCAAAAAAGCTACTCTAATTTCTCGAAGATTCCCGCCGCGCCCATGCCGCCACCCACGCACATGGTCACCATCCCATAGCGGACGTTGCGCCGACGCATCTCTGCCAGAAGGGTTGCGGTGAGTTTTGCGCCTGTGCAACCCAGCGGATGACCGAGCGCAATGGCGCCGCCATTCACGTTAACGCGCTGAGGGTCGAGCCCCAGGGTGCGAATCACCGCCAGCGACTGCGCGGCAAAGGCCTCGTTCAACTCGATCAAGCCAATATCATCGAGCTTGAGGCCGGCGCGTCCGAGCGCCTTGGGAACCGCCGCAACGGGCCCCATGCCCATCTCTTCCGGCAGGCAGCCGATGGCGGCGTAGGCCACCAGGCGCGCCAGCGGCTTGATGCCCAGCTCCAGCGCGCGGCCGGCCTCCATCAGCACCGCCGCAGCGGCGCCGTCGGAAGTCTGCGAAGAGTTGCCGGCCGTCACGGAGCCATGCGCATGAAACGCCGGTTTGAGTTTGGCCAGCGCTTCCTCCGAAGTGTCGGCGCGCGGGCCTTCGTCGGCCGCAAAGGTCCTTTCCCGGATTTCGGGCCGGCCTGGTTTGCCGTTGGGAACCGCAAGCGTCACGGGCACGGGAATCAGTTCCTCGTCGAAGCGGCCAGCCTTCTGCGCGGCCAAAGCTTTTTGATGGCTGGCGAAAGCAAAAGCGTCCTGGTCCTCGCGCGCCACCTTGTAGTGACGCGCCACGCGCTCTGCGGTCAGCCCCATGGTGAGCAGCGAGGCCGGGTAATGTTCGGCCAGCCAGGGGTTGGGGCTCGGTTTGGCGCCTCCCATGGGAATGAGGCTCATGGATTCGGCGCCGCCGGCCACGATGACGCGCGCTCCCCCGGCGCGGATGCGCTGATCGGCTTGCGCAATAGCCTCGACGCCCGAAGAGCAGAGCCGGTTCACCGTCACTCCCGGAATCTCCACCGGCAGCCCCGCGCGCAGAATCGCCCAGCGCGCCAGGTCCCAGCCCTGCTCGCCCTCGGGCTGCGCGCAGCCCAGGATCACGTCGTCGATTTCGCTTTTCGCAACGGCAGGAACCCTCTCCAAAGCCTTGCCCACGGCCAGTGCGGCGAGATCGTCGGGGCGGGAGGTGGAGAGCGCGCCGCGCGGCGCGCGGCCTACCGGGGTGCGAACGGCGCTGACAAGAACGGCTTCAGGCATAGGAACTCCCGCGGACTGTGGACCGCGATCACTGCTCAGGGACGGCGCCTGCCCTGTCGCCCATTAGATGCAGTTGCACGGGAAATCGCATCAGGCAAGTCGCCGCCATCCCCATCCCGTTCACAGGCCCTAATCCATCGAAATCTGCACCAGCGCCCGGTCCGGCTTGGCGGAGCCCTCGATGCGCTCGATCCACGCTGGGCGTGCAGCGTCCTGCAAATGGGCCACCGCGCTACCCACGGCCATGGAGCCGTGCATGAGATGGCGCACTTTGAGGGGACCAGCGAGGCGCATACCGCTGACCCATTGCGCACCGGCACTGGCCGAGCAGCCGCATTGCGAGCAATCGGGATTGCCACCGAAGACGCACGGCTCGACATGGGTGCGGAGGTCGGCTGAGTAGTTCTTCGAAAGGCGGGAAAAGGTGCAGTCGGCCGGGGAAGCAGGCGGATGAAGAAGCGCGCGCACGTAACCGGCCGAAGTCAGCAGCTTGGGATAAAGCCTGTGCAGCCGCGGCAGTTCGGCGGCCAGCATTTCCCGCTGTGCCGGGCTCAGGCGCTCGGCGCTCTGTTCGCCCTGCTGCGGCGAATAGAGGCTTACCCAGATGTGGCGCACCTCCGGCCGGGCGCTCCAGAAGCGCGCGTACTCCTCAAAATAGCCGGGCCTAGTGAACATTTGCGCCGTAATGGTCAAGTGGATATTCACGGTGCGCCCCGCCAGGTTGCCGAGGATGCGCTCATACGTCGCCGGATGGCGGCGCACGTTGTGATGCTCGGGCAGCCCGTCAATGGAAACGGCCACGGTAAGACGGGGCAGCTCGATCCACGGATACGGAATGGGCAGAATGCCGCTGGTGACCACCATCGAGAAAATGCCCCGGCGGCTCAGCTCCGGAAGAATGCGCCCCAGCTCGCGATGGCGCACCATCGGCTCGCCGCCCACCAGCGTGACGTGCAACGGCTTGTGCCGGTCTACGAGATCGAGCACGCCGTTGACCAAGTCGTCGCCGCGCTTGTCGGCCAGCTCGCGGAGTGTCATTTCGCCGCCCAGGTGATCGGAGCCGAAGGCGTAGCAACCCGGGCAGCGTAGGGGGCACTCGCGCGTGACCTCAATCGAAAGCATCGGGGTATGGCCGAGAAGCACTTTACCCCAGGACTTGAGAATATGAATAGTCTGCAACCTGGTCACTCCACGGGGAAGAGAATGAAGGACTTACAGACGTTCTGGAATGGATAGACGCCGATGGCGGCGAAAAGGTGACAAGGAATCGGGAAAAAGCCCCGGATATCCGGCAATGTCTGTACATTAATGGCTTCCGGCTGGTAATGAATGCGTTCGGCGAATGACGCCAGGAAAGCTGATCGATTCTTCGGCAATCAGCGCATGCGAGCGCGCAAACTACGTCTCCCTCACCAGGGCACGGATGACAATCCCCAGAATCGCCAGAGCCACCGCGCCCCAGAACGCGGGCACAATGCCTTCCACGCGGAAGCCACGCACGACGCTCGACGCCACCAGGATCATGAACCCATTGATGACCAGCAGAAAGAGCCCCAGGGTGAGAATGCTGAGAGGAAAGGTGATGATCTTGAGAAAGAGGCCAACCGTCGCGTTCAACAGTCCGATCACCAAGGCGGCAATCAGCGCCGGCCAAAGTCCCCGAACGTAAAACCCGGGCACGAGTTTCGACACCAGCAAAAGCGCGATGGCGCTGAGCGCCCAATGGACAAGCAGTCGGGCCATGCTTTTCGTTACCTCTCGCAACGGTTGCCGATCGCCGGCCTGCACCGAGCGGCCTGGCGCACGGTCACCCTTCACCCAATCCATATACGGTAACGGGGTTCGGCCGGAGACGCAACACCAATCGCACCATCGCGGGAAGCTAATCGATTTCCTTCACCGCTTCGTCGAGTTCCCGGGAGGGATCGAGGGTCTCGAGTCCTTCGGCTTTGGCGGCTTCAATCAGTTGCGGAGAGGCGGAGACAAACGTGATCGAAGTGCCCTGGAACATGTCGCGTGCGGTCAGCGCGGCGCCCAGTTGGAGCGCCGATGGCCAGCCCAGCGAAGTCCGGTCGAGAAGCTGGCGCGCGGCCTCGAGCACCGCCGGGTTGAGCGGCTGCTGCACGGTGCGGGCGGCTTCGATCCGCAAAACCTCCAGCGCCGCTGTCGCATCGTCTGCGCTGATGTCGCCCGCTCGCTCCCGGCGGCGGATCGCCGCATATACTTCGAGCGGGGTGCCAGCCGAGATCAGCTTGCGGTTGTCATCCACCGATTCCATGAGCCGAATGAGCGCAGCCGTGCCCGGCTCCTGCACAAACAATTTGGCGAACGCGGTAGCCTCGAGATAGTACAGGCTCACTCGGCACCCCGCTCTTGCTCGATGACCTCGGCCAGAGGCTCACCCTGGACGGCAACCGGATGGAAGCGCGGCGTTTCCTCCGGCAGGCCCGCCTCGGCCCGGTTCAGCCGGATGGTAGTGGTGGGGTACGCCGGGGTTTTAGGATTTGCGATCTTGCTGGTCAACACCACTCCCCGCTGAATCGCCTCGGCCAGGACCGATTGGCGGGTATCCGGGTGCTGATTCCAGCGGAAGGCCTTGCGCGGCAAAAACGAATCACGGAACCATTTGAGGGCGATGAAGGCGTGACCGCCCCGCTCCGCTTCAGCCAAGGCGGCGCACAGTTCCTTGACGCGCACGTCCATGTCGGCCGGCACAATGGTCTCGGGCGCTTCCTCTTCGTCGAAGGTGGGAGCGGCCGTTGCTCGCGGCGCGCGCACAGGACGCGCATACGATTCTCCATCGCTGATGCGCTCAAAGTAGATGCGCACTTCATCTTCTTCCGGGGTCCACGTGTCCGCCGAAGCGTTGCGGCGCTTGCTGCGGCCGTTTTCGCTGCACAGCTCCACGATGGCGCGATACCCGGGAGGGGCTAGAAAGCGCAGCGCCCGCGCCATGCCCGGATCCTGCGAGTACGCCAACTCCGTCAATGCCTCTTCAATAATCTCTTCTGCTGCGGGAATGCTCAGGTTGCTGTTCTCGATGCTGCCCTGCGCAGCCCTTGTTGATTTCATCGCGTCTCTCCATCTCTAAAAGCCGCGCTCGCGGCCGCCGTTGGCGGCGTTTGCCCCTTTACCGGCTGTTTGGGCTTCGCCCCGGCGCGCTCAGTTTAAACGATTATTCCCTGCCCGATGCTCGATGCGCACTCCTTCGGTAAGCTGGATCCAACGTGCGCTTTCGGCCGACAAAGATGAACGGCATACCATCCACATCCGCGTACCCGTGGCCGGCAAGATCGTTCTCCTTATCTATTGCGCCTTTGGCCCGGCCGTTTTCCGCATCTGTCCATTGCGAGCTTGTAATCTGCAACAATAGACGTCGCCCCGCCCGCTGCTCCGGTAGGGCCGATTGGGAGTGTTTGAAGCACCCTTATATCTGATATGTCGGAATCATGCCCGATCCGGCCAGCATAAAGGGGCCCCTGGCATTTTCTCCAATTTTGGTGGTTGGGCCATGCGTTTATAAAGGGTCTCAATCCGACCTAAAGCCGTTGTTCCCACGCTTCCTTTTTTTCTGCAGTTGTCTTCGAGAAACTCTACTCGTACGAAAGAAAAGCTATACGCCCTCCAGTTTACCTGAAAATGGCCCGCCGCGAAGGTCAAAAAGCGGTCCCTGTGCCTTAGCTCACCCGGGTTTCGCGAAATTGAGCGCGCCACCGTTCCCGATGTCGGGGAATGCGTACAACGCGCTTCGCGACGATAGGGGGCGGGGAATTTGAACAACCCGCTTCCCGATGTCGGGGGAATTCGTACAATAGGAGTCATGCCTCGTAGCTGGCGGTTTTTGGCGCCCCTGTTGTGGGCTTTGGCTGCAACCGGACTGCACGCCGATGGACCGGCGTTCGATCTCGCCGGTCCCAAGGTGGACGTGCACGTGAAGCGCGGATCGATGACCCTGCCCATCTCGGAAGCCCCGAATCTCTTGCCCGGGGACCGGCTTTGGGTTCATCCCGACCTGCCCGAAACCCAGTCCGCCCATTTCGTGCTGGTGGTCGCGTTTCTGCGCGGAACCACCAATCCGCCCCCTCCGGAGTGGTTTACGCGCGTGGAGACCTGGACCCGCGAGGCCCACGACGAAGGCGTATTTGTGACTGTACCCGAGGGGGCGCAGCAGGCGCTGCTTTTCCTGGCCCCGGAGACCGGCGGCGACTTCAACACCCTGCGCAAGGCGGTTCGCGCGGAACCTGGCTCCTTTGTGCGCGCCGATCAGGATTTGCAGGCTGCAAGCTGGGAGAGAATGCGGCTGGAAAACTACCTCAGCGATGTCAAAATCACCTCCCAGACCAACCCCGCCCTGCTGAAGAAACACGCCGAGATGGCCGCTCGCAGCCTGGGCATCAAGATCAACGAGAGCTGCTTCAGCAAACCCGCTGACCAGCAGGCCTCCTGTCTCTCTCAGAACTCCGAAGGCATGGTCCTGGACGACGCCAACGCGCAGTCGCTGGTGAATCAGTTGGCCAACGGCAGCGCGCTCGATCTGGTGAACCAGCTCAGCTCGACCAGCTTTGGCGGTGCGGGCATATACAGCCCCTACATCGGCGCCATCGTCGACACGGCTCGCATTCTCTCCTCGCTGCACACCGCGCACTTCCAGTACATACCCGCGCTGGCGCTGCCCACCACCGACACTCTCAATCTGCGGCTGAATATGCCGCCTTCGTTTCGCAATCCCAAATCGGTGGTGGTGATCGGACTGCCTCCCATCGGTCCCGCCCGGGCCGAACCGCTGTATCAGGTCAATCCCGAAGACGACTTCTGCGCCACCAAACCCGCCTTGGTGCTGCCGGCCGAGGGAGCGCCACTGGTGTTCGCCACCCAACTTGCCCACAATCTCTTCCTGCACATTGAACCGCAAGCCAATGGAGAGGGCTCGTCGCCAGCAGGCCATCCGGTCGACGTGTCCGTAATCGCCGACCCCGTCCGCGGCGGTCTCGTTTTCGCCGAGCCCGCGCCTTCGTTGCCTCCCGGACCCCTCAACGCCGAATTGCGCGGCAAATGGGGCTTCGACGACTGGGAAGGACCAACGTTTCATTTGTTTTCGCCGGAATCTGGCAAGTGGGTGCTGGAGGCAAGCGACCAATCTGCCCTGGTGGTGGGCCGCGAAGACACCCTCCACCTGGTGGGACAGAGCACCCAGTGCGTGCAGAAGGTCGAGGCCGCAATCCAGGAGCTCAAGCCGGTGACTCTGTCCTGGTCTTCTCCCAAGCCGGACACTCTACAGTTCAAAGTGCCTCTCCAGAAGGCCTCTCCCGGTCCTGTCGAATTGACGGTCGCTCAATACGGGCTTAAGGAACCGGACCGGCTCAAAATGACGGCCTACGACGCCGCGGCTTCCCTCGAAGGTCTGACCCTAAACGCGGGCGATAAGCAAGCCATCCTGTCCGGAACGCGTCTGGACGAAGTGGCCATGGCCCGGCTGCACGGAATTGTCCTTACCCCCTCCACGCTCAGCCGTGTCGTGAATCTCGACCAACTGGTGCTGAAAGCCGGTGGCTCGACTGCAGGTTTGGAGCCCGGGGCCGATTACACCGCCGAGGTGGAACTGAAGGACGGCCGCAAGCTGGAGGCTTCCGTCACGGTCGAGTCTCCACGCCCCCAAATCGTGTTACTCAGCAAAGGCGTTCAACCCAACGCCTCCAGCGATCTGCCGCCGGTGCAACTGGGAAGTCCCGATGATCTGCCTGTCGACGACCGGCTGGTGTTCTTTCTCAAGTCCAGCACGCCGGCTGCCTTCTCGCGGAGCGAAAAAGTGGAACTGGCCGCCACCGATTCGAGCTTTGACACCATGCTCGACCTCAAAGACGGCAGCCTCATGCTGGAAGACGCTACAACCGCCGAAGCCTCGCTCGAGCCTGTGTCGCGGTTCGGCTCCTCGGCCTTTGGCCCGGTGCGCGTGCGCGCCGTGGCCGCCGACGGCGAGGCCGGAGACTGGGTGCCGCTGGGAACCCTGGTGCGCGTGCCGGGCTTCAAGGAATTGCGCTGCCCCCGCCAGCTCTCCAAGCCTTGCATGCTGTCGGGAAGCAATCTCTTCCTCGCCAGCTCGATCGCCGCTACGCCTCAATTCGATAATGCGACCCCTGTACCGCCTGAATTCACGGGAACCGAGCTCATCGTGCCCCACCCCTCCAATGGCCTGCTCTACGTGAAGCTGCGCGACGATCCCGCGACTGTACAGACCGTGACGCTGCCGGTCGCCACGATCACTCTGGCCGAATCGAAGGCGGTCGCGAGTGAAGCTCCGACGCCGGCGGCTCAGCCCGCGCCGGAAGGTTCGCCTTCGCCGCCCACGTCTTCCGGCGCGCCCGAAACACCGCCATCGGCCGCACCGGCGAATCCGGAAGGGGGCGCCGGCTCGCCCGCTCCGGAGACTCCGCAGTCGGGCAATTCGTCGGGCCCAGCGAATAAGAATTCCGGCGATCCAAATGGAGCGCCGGCTAAAACGAAGCCCGCCGCTGCGCAAACGGCTGCGCCCGCTCCGGGACAAACTTCCGCCGCGCCGGCCAAGCCTCCGGCGGACGCTGCTCCCGCCGGCACCAGCCCCTCCGCAAGTGGAACTGCGTCGAAGCCCGCCCCTCCTGAAGCTTCCTTGTCCGCGCCGCCACCGACAGGCGGGAGCGGGATGTGACCGCTAGCCCTGCGCGTCCTCGAACTCTTCGCGCCAAGCCATCTGGATCGCTTCCAGCCGCGCCTCGTTCGATTTCTTCGGGTCGTCAGCGAACCCTTCGATCTCGGTCACATACCGGTGCAGGTCAGTAAACCGGACCGTGAGCGGGTCGAGGTCCGGAAACTTCTCCTGCAAGCGAATGCCGATTTCCTCTGCGTCCGTCCAGTGCAGCTCGCGCGGCATAGAATGGCTCCTCGAGTGCGAAGGTTATGAGCCCGGTTCGGCCAGCGTCAGCGGTTTGCCTTCGGAGACATAATTGCGGTTCCACTTGGGGATTTCGACAACGTAATTGCCCGGACGCGTGATGATCGCCTGGCAGCCGAGACGCGAGTTGAGCTGCAGGTCGGCGGCCATGTCGAGCCGGTCAAGCTCGTCGTCGTCGGGTTCGCTGACGCCGGCCGCGCCTTCCCTGAGCCAGAGGTGACAGGTGGTGCAGGCGCAAGCGCCGCCGCAGGCATGGTCGAGAAAAATGTCATGGTTCTGGGCCACGTCGAGGAACGACATGGGCCTTCCGTGATGCTCGTAGGGCATCGCGCCGAATTCGAATTCGACCGTCCGTCCCTGGGGAAGAAATGTGACGCGCACCAGCTTGTCGGCGGGAACCGGCTTTTTCATTTCCTCGATCATCCCGTACAACCTTCCCCACGCATGCTCGCCAACTGCTGGACTATCTCATGGCTGACTCGCTAACCTGCTGACTTGCTGACTCGCTCACTCCGCTAACTCCACTGCAATTATTTAAACTCCGCCGCAGCCATGGGATGCGGCGCGGTGACGTTTTCCGCCAGCTCTTGGCCCGCAGCCTCCATGGTCTTGCCGCGAATAGCGCTGCTGACGGCCAAGTCCATCATCAACTCGGCAAAATGCCGCGTCACCTGGTCGAGTGCCACGATGGCCTCGCTCATGGCGGCAAGATCGTCGGTGTGCTTCATCGCAGCCAGGCGGTCGCGGGCCGCAGCGATCGCCGCACGCTCCTCGTCCGTCAATTCGTTCCACATCGGGTTATGCGGCGCCCGTTCCACGGCCGCCAGAATGGCCTCCGCTTCGTTGCGCACTTCAATGAGCAGCCGCTTGGCGAAATCCTCCTCGGCGTGATCGAAGGAGTCGAGAATCATGCTTTCCACCTGCTGATCGGTCAAGCCGTACGTCGGCTTCACTTCGATCTGCGCCTCTTTGCCGCTGCGCTGTTCCCGCGCGGAGACGCGCAGAATGCCGTCGGCGTCGATCAGAAATTTGACCTCGATGCGGGGCAGGCCGGCGGACATGGGTGGAATGCCTTTAAGATCGAAGCGGGCCAGCGATCGGCACTCGGCAGCCAGCTCGCGTTCGCCCTGCAGCACGTGAATGGCGACGTTGGTCTGGCCGTCGACGCCGGTGGTGAAGTACTCCACAGCGGAGGCGGGAATCGTGGAGTTGCGCTGAATGATCCGCGCCACGCCGCCGCCCAGCGACTCGATGCCCAGCGAAAGCGGCGTCACATCGAGCAGCAGCATTTCATCCGTGGTCTTCGAGGCGCCGGCCAAAATCCCGGCTTCCACCGCGGCGCCCAGCGCCACCACCTCGTCGGGATTCAGCTCGATGTGCGGCTGCTTGCCGCGGGCGCTCAGATGAAACACTTCGTCGACCAGCCGGCGCACGGCGGGAATGCGCGTGGACCCGCCCACCAGCACCACCTCATCGATCTGCTCGGGGACGATGTTCGCGTCGGCCATGGCGTGTTTGCACGGCCCCACGGTGCGGTTGAGCACCGGCTCGATAAGCAGCTCGAACACGTCGCGCGGAATCTCGCGCCGATAGCGGTCGCCATTGGGCAATTCGACATCGAAGCGCGCGGTAAGCTCGTCGGAGAGGCGGACCTTGGCGTCGATGGCGGCTTTGCGCAGCGCCTGCACCGCGCCCGGATGCGCGCGCAGATCAACGCCGTGCTCGGCGTGAATTTCATCGAGGGCGATGGCGAGCAGGAGGTGATCGATATCGTCGCCGCCCAGGTGCGTGTCGCCGTTGGTGGACTGCACCTCGAAGATGCCGTCGCGCAGCTTGAGGATAGAAATGTCGAAGGTGCCCCCGCCCAGATCGTAAACAGCAATCGTGCCTTCCTTGGCGCGGTCGAGCCCGTAAGCCAGCGCCGCCGCCGTGGGCTCATTCACCAGGCGCAGCACCTGAAGACCGGCCATGCGGCCCGCGTCCTTGGTGGCTTGGCGCTGGGCGTCGTTGAAATACGCGGGCACAGTGATGACCGCCTGCGTGACTGGCACTCCGAAAAAGCGCTCCGCGTTACGCTTAAGCTGGCGAAGGACGTAGGCGGAAATTTCGGGCGCCGTAAAGCGCAATTCGCCAAGCTGGATGCGCGGAACCTCGCCCGGCTCGACATCGTCGGCAAGACGGAACGGAAACAGCTTAAGCTCGGCCTTGACTTCGTCCAGGCCGCGGCCCATGAGGCGCTTCACGGAATAAATGACCCGCTCCGGCGTCTCAATCAGCGCTTTGCGCGCGCTGTTGCCCACGGTGACCGTGGGCCGGCCGCCATCGGCCGGCAGGGGATCGAGCGCGACGACCGATGGCACGAGGTTGGAGCCATCTACACCGGGAATCACCAGCGGCGCGTCGCCCTCCATATACGCGACCAGCGAATTTGTGGTGCCCAGATCAATTCCGACTACGGGTCCTTCCGCCATGTTCTCCTGATCAAGCTTCAAAAGCTTTTACTCTCCCAGGGCTTCGCTCACGTCGCGGACCAGATTACTCAAATAGCGCCGCCGGTCGAGCAGGGTCCTCAGGTTGGTCTGCGCCCTCCGGCGCGTGTCGGCGGCGCCGCCGTCCCAGTCGTTCCACGCCCCGCGCAGATCGCGATCCACTTCCTCACGCAGCGTTTCGAATTTCCGCTTGGCCGCGCGCAGGTCTTCTATGAGCTCCCGGTTCACTTTTCCGCTTTGCCGGTCCACATTGCCGCTTTGGCGTCGCAGGCGCATTTCTTCAAGCTGCATGTTCAGGTCGAAGACCTCTTCCAGCAAATCGGCCGGCGCGCGCGAAGCATTCTGGCGTTCCTTACCGTTTTGCTCTTCTGCGATCTGGGTTTCGAACCCGCTTCCGATGTGGGTCCCATTCCCTGCCCCGTGCAGCGTAAGCACGTATTCGGTGCGGCGCAAACCGTCTTTGAGGGTGCGATAGGCGTCGTTGAGCAATGCCGTATCGGCCAGGCTCCATTCCCGTTCGCATTCCGTGGCCCGGGCAAACCGGTCCGGATGAAGCCTGCGGCTCAAGCGGTGAAACTCGCCCTCCAACGCGGCCAAATCCAGGTTCAACCGCGGCTCCATTCCAAAGACCGAAAAATAATCGCCGCCGGGAGGGGGCTGAATTTTGCCGCAATGCGGGCAAAACATCGTGACCTCGTCGTGTTGAACCGAACAGGACCAGCAAGCGACGGGAACCGCGGAATCGGCGTCTTTCAGCATGAGGCGAACGCGTCCTAAACGGAAAATGACGTACCACAGCCGCAGGAGCGGGTCGCGTTGGGATTGCTGAACGTAAAACCCTGACGGATGAGCGTCTCTTCGTAGTCGAGCGTGATGCCGTGCAGATAGACGAAGGATTTGGGATCGATGAACACGCGCACGCCGCCGAACTCGAACATCCGGTCGTTCGGGCGCGGCTGCGCGTCGAAGCTGATCGCATACGACAGCCCCGAGCAGCCACCGCCTTTGACCCCGAGGCGCAGTCCGCCCTCCTCGGGCGAAATGCCCTCCTGGGCCATCACGGCGCGGATCCGCGCCACAGCGCGATCCGTCACCAGCAGGCCCTCCGGCGGCGCCGCGTGCGCGGCCGACTCCGGCGGCGCGGCAAAGGCGCCTTCCGCCGGTTTCGATCCGATACTAACCATGTTCGACATATTTCCCAGCTTCCCCAGGAACGTGCTTCTTCCTCACGTTCCTTCACACGGGCGAACGCCCGCTTTCTCTTTGCGCGCTCCCCAGCCGTCGGCTTACTGCGCCGATGCGGCCGCGGCCGCGGCTTCAGCCGCGCCGTTCTTCTTCTTCCAGTCGCCAATCGCAGCCCGAATGGCGTCTTCCGCAAGAACCGAACAGTGAATCTTCACCGGCGGCAGGGACAGTTCCTTCACAATGTCCGTATTTTTGATGGCCAAAGCGTCCTCCACGGTGCGCCCCTTAATCCACTCCGTGGCCAGCGACGAGCTGGCGATCGCCGAGCCGCAGCCAAAGGTCTTGAACTTGGCCTCCTCGATTACCTGGGTCTCCGGATTCACGCGAATCTGCAGCCGCATCACGTCGCCGCACTCCGGCGCGCCCACCAGCCCCGTCCCCACTTCGGTGGAGCTCTTATCCAGCGTGCCCACGTTGCGAGGATTGTTGTAATGATCCACTACCTTGTCGCTATACGCCATCGCTGCTGATCGTCCTCCGTTCCAAACTATCGTCCCAGCTGCCAGCTATCAGCTTTCAGCCATCGGCAAATTCTTGCCATATCCAACTCCGCTGAAAGCTGAAAGCTAACAGCTGAAAGCTGCTTTTCAATGCGCCTGCCACTCGATTTTGGTCAGGTCGATGCCTTCTTTCACCATCTCGTACAGCGGCGACAGCTCGCGCAGCTTCTTGACCACGTCAACCACTTTGGCGGCCACGTAATCCACTTCGGCTCGTGTGTTGAAGCGGCCCAGCCCAAAACGAATCGAGCTATGCGCCACGTCGTCGCCCAGGCCCAGAGCCTTCAAGACATACGATGGTTCCAGCGTGGCCGAGGTGCACGCCGAACCACTTGAAACCGCAACATCGTTGATGCCCATCAGCAGCGACTCCCCCTCAACATAAACAAAGCTCATGTTCAGGTTGCCGGGCAGCCGGCGCTCCATCGACCCGTTCACGTGCACGTAATCGAGCTCCGACTCGAGCTTTTGCTTGAGTCGGTCGCGGAGGGCTTCGAGCCTTCGGCCCTCCTCCTTCATTTCTTCCTGCGCGATTTCGCACGCCTTGCCCAGGCCCACAATGCCGGGAACGTTCAGCGTGCCGGAGCGCATGCCGCGCTCGTGGCCGCCGCCGTCAATCTGCGCCGAAATCTGCACCCGCGGGTTGCGCCGCCGCACATACAGCGCGCCCACGCCCTTGGGGCCGTAAATCTTGTGCGCGGAGATCGAAGCCAAATCCACGTTGTCTTCATTCACGTTGAAAGAAACCTTGCCCGCCGCCTGCACCGCGTCGGTATGGAAGAGCACGCCTTTTTCGTGGCACAGCCTGCCGATCTCGCGAATGGGCTGCAACACGCCAATCTCGTTATTCGCAGCCATGATCGTCACCAGGATGGTCTTTTCATCCATGGCGCGCATCAGGTCTTCGAGATCGATCAGGCCGTCCGCCTTCACCGGCAGATAGGTCACGCGGTAGCCGTATTTTTCCAGGCGCTTGCAGGTGTCGAGCACGGCCTTGTGCTCAGTAACCTGCGTAATGATATGGTTACCGCGCTCGTGGTACATTTCCGCGACGCCCTTGATGGCCAGATTGTCGCTCTCCGTGGCGCCAGAGGTGAAGATGATCTCCTTGGCGTTGGCGCCGATGAGCCGCGCAACCTGTTCACGAGCAGTTTCCACGGCCTGCTCCGCCTCCCACCCGAAGGCGTGATTGCGGCTGGCGGCGTTGCCAAATTTGCTGGTGAAATACGGCGTCATCGCCTCCAGCACCCTCAGATCCAGGGGGCTGGTGGCCTGATTGTCCATGTAAATCGGCAAGGTGACGCCCGCCGGAGCCTGCTCTTGCGCGGCTGCTGAGCCCATCTTCGTTTCCATCCTCCCGAGCGGTGCTGGCGGGGTTAGCGGTGCTAGCGAGCGAAATGAACCGCAGGGCGAACCGGCGTTTCAATTTTTGGGGGCCTCGGAAGCCCAAATCTCAGTTCCCCATCACGCTATCAGGGGCTTAGCTCCGTTAGCGCCGCGAGTTCCGCTAGCCCCGTTCCCTAAACGGTCAACGTAACCAATCCCTGCCGCTCGCGGCCCGGCGCGGCGTCGCTGTGTTCGCGATCGGCCAGATCGTGAATGCTGATGCTCTTCAAAACTCCGGCAATGGTGTCGTTGACCCGCGCCAACGGCTCTTTGATGGTGCAGCTCGGTGTCAGCTCGCACGACTTGGCGCCTCTCGTGCACGAGGTAATGAAAAACGGCCCGTCAATCGCCAGAATCACCTCGTAGGCCGAAATCTGGCGCGCATCCCGGGCCAGCGCATAGCCTCCATTCATCCCCGCGTGCGAGCGCAGCAAGCCGGTTTTCGTCAGCCGCTGCAGAATTTTGGCCAAAAGCTGCGCCGGTATGCCGTACGCGTCGGCCAAGTCTTTGGCGCTCAACGCGGGTGTCTCCGGGTGCTCGGCAAGGTACTTGAGCGCCATTAACCCGTAATCGGCTTTTTTGGTCAGCTTCAGCATCGAATATGCGACTTGAACGGTCCTATTTAGTATACGTCCACTTCTACCGGCCTTACAACCGAACCGGCTTCCCCGATAATGGATCACTTTGAACGGCGCGGGCCTCAGCCCGCACCCTTTGACACCCCCAATCGAGAGGGCTCTTAGGCCCTGAGCGACAGAATGCCGTCCGGGCGAAAGAACTCACCCAGCGTTGCCCCTCCCTCACTGCTTGAATTCCCCGCCAATCGCGGCAGCCAGAATCAGCGCAAGCACCCACCCCGCGAGAATCAGCAGCCAGCGCACTGCGGCCAGACGGTCGTAGTCCAGCTTCAGGAGCCAGCGCGTGAACCTCCACTTCTCGGCAACGCGGTTCAGCCTGGCAAAGATCCACCCGTCGGGAAGCAGCGTCCCTTGCGAAGCGGGGTCGGGCTCCCATGCGCCATCCTGCCCCAGCTTCACCACGGGAAGCACATTTTCGAGAGCGTAGACGGAGGGGCTGAACGGAACCGGATCGCACGAAACGCCCGGCGCAGCGCCCTGCGAAGCTCCGTCCTTCGATCGCATGGCATGCATGCGTTGCGCCCGCCAAAACACCAGCGCCCCGATCGCCCAAAACCCTCCGATAAACCATCCCACGCGAAGAGGATCTTCCTTGATGTAGTCGTAGACAAAGGTGCGGCCACGCCAGAACCACGATCGGCTCACGCGCTGGCGATGATACTCGTAGATGACGTGCTTTGCCCCGCGTGTGTCGCCCATCGCCTCGAGAAACTTCGCAAGCTGCATCCACGGCTGGGCGCGGTCGAGCTCGCCGTCCGGCTGCAGCCGCAGCCAGCGAATGCGGCTCGCGACGTCGAGTCCCGCGCGATCGCCCGTTTCATCCACCCCCATTTCAAATGTACTGGCGGGCTTATGCGCCACCAGCTCCTGGTAGACAAAGCCGTCCAGACCGAGATTGCCCTTTTGCGGCCAACTCCGCTCGTCGTCATGGAAGGAGCCTACGCTTGCTTCGTAGAGAACCAACTTCGCAGTCTCGGGATGCGCGATTGCGGTATAGGACATTCCGCTTCCGACTCGCATCTGATCGCAATACAGGCCTAGGAATTGGTCGGCATCCGAGCAATCGAAGTCTCCGGAGATTTCCGCTCCGACAAGAGAAACATTGCCCTTCGCCGAGAATCCGTTTCTGAGATAAACATTTCTTGCATCTAGCCCGTCCGCGACGAGGGCCTCCCCTTTGTCGCCAGATTCGCCGTCCTCCCCCTCGAGAGTGGTTTCCTCGCAAGCGAGGTCGCCGCCGATCTGTGCGCCGATCAGACTGACTGTGCCCTTTACGGTGGACGAGCTGAGCCCAAAGTCGCCTGCAATGCGCACTCCATCGGCGTCGAGGCCAGAGTCGAGATTGCAGTGTTCAAAAGAGAGAAACGGCAACTCTGCATATCGAAGATTAACCTCGCCTTTCAGCTCGCAACGGTCAAACCGAAGGGGGAACGGCATCTTGCAGTAGTTGAGCTCGAGAGTGTGGACGACATCGGCGCCGAAAACACGGATGCCGAGGGGATCAATATGCGCGGCAGCGTCCCTATCGGTCGCGAGCCAACGCAGGAATTGGGCGCGCACCTCGGGCGGCTGAGTGGAGTCTTCCGTTGGGCTCTTCAAGGCCGAAAGCCGCAGGACGTTTCTTTCGGCGTCGTTGAGGCCACCGACGCGCGCTATGGCCAGCTTCAAGAGCGCTTGGTAGCCCTGTTCTTCAAAGGGATAAGACGGCATGGCGCGATTGCCAACGATTATGCCTCGGAATCCGCACCCCGGCAAGAAAACCCGCCGAAGCGCCCCAATGCATGGGGCAGGTGTCCTCAAGCTCCTCAAAACAGCCTCAACAACGGCTTTTCAGCTCCGAAGAAGAAGTCGACAAGAAGTGCTCAAGAAGTGCTTGATCGACTCGTTGTGACGGCTGGATATGGCCCTTGGCCGCCACCCAATCCAGCGGCATGCTGTCGGGACGTCCAAGGGGCTGAGCCGCGCCAGCAAGCGCTCGGTGGTTAGGGGGTGACCTCAAGCCTGGAGGTGTTTACCAATGTTCAACATTTCGGTTTCGGAACGGCTGCGGATTCGCAATCCTGCCATCGGTGGGTCAGGGAGAATGTCGCCGAATCCACGCAAAAATCCGAAGCTTCGGAGCGAAATCCGTCCAAGGTCCGACCTGCCGACGATACTCCCGCGACCCTGTCGACGAACCCGCCTGCGCTTTCGGCGCAGTGGGCGGATGCCTCAACACTGGCCGACTCCCGATAGTTAACCTTTCAGAAGATGACTATTTGATGAAGATCTACTTGCTCAACTTCTACTGAACTGCGAGGCTGGCGCTCGCCGATACACTGGCGGCGCCACTCGTGCCGGTTACGACAACCGCACCGGTTCCAGCCTTAGCTGTAGTTGCCGCAGTAACTGTCGCGGTTGCGCTGGCTCCCGGCTTGACGCTTGCCGGGCTGAAGGTGACCGTTATGCCCGCCGGAGCTGTTGCCTTAAGCGCGACTGCATTGGTGAAACCGGTGGTCGCACCAACCGCAACAGAGAAGGTTGTTGTCTTACCGGGCGCCACGGTCAACGAAGTGGATGCCAGCGTCACGGTCAACGTCGGCGCGATCACCGTGACTCCCGCGCTGGCTGTAGCCGTGGCTGAGCCACTGGCGCCTTTCACCGAGAGCGCGCCGGTTCCTGCCGAAGCCGTAGTCGAGGCACAGACTGTCGCCGTCGCGCTCGCGCCCGGCTTGACGCTCGCCGGGCTGAAGGTGACAGTTACGCCCGTCGGAGCCGTCGCCGTCAATGTCACTGCATTGGTGAAACCGGTGGTCGCGCCAACCACGACCGTGAGCGTCGTGCTCTGCCCCTGGAAGGTGCTGACTGACTTAGCGCTAGGCGTCACGGTCAACGTGGGCGCGACTACGGTAACTCCTACGCTCGCCGTAGCTGTGGCTGAGCCGCTGGCGCCTTTCACCGAGAGCGTGCCGGATCCTGCCGAAGCCGTAGTTGAGGCGGAGACGGTCGCCGTCGCGGTCGCGCCCGGCTTGACGCTCGCCGGGCTGAAGGTGACCGTTACGCCCGTCGGAGCCGTCGCCGTCAATGTCACTGCATTGGTGAAACCGGTGGTCGCGCCAACCGCGACCGTGAACGTAGTCGATTGCCCCTGGAAGGCGCTGACTGACTTGGCGCTGGGCGTCACGGTCAACGCCGGCGACTGAATCGTGAAACCTTCGCTGACCGTCGGCAAATAGGATCCGCTCGTTCCTGTAATCACGATGCTGCCCGTTCCAGTTGCCGCGGTCGATGCGGCGCTGACGGTAACCGTGGTGCTTGTGCCAGTCTTCACGCTCGCAGAACTGAAGGTTACGGTCACGCCACTCGGAGAGGCGGCCTTGAGGCTCACCGTGCCGCTGTAGCCGCCCGACCCGACCACGGCCAAAGTGAAGGTGGTTGAGGTTCCGGGGAAGAGCGAAATCGAAGAGACGGACGGATCCAGAGCAACGGTTTTCTGCGGGGTCGTGCCCGAAGCTGGCCATTCATCGACCAGAATATTTCCGTCGACCGAGCCCAGTCCGGTCGCCAGGTTGTATGCAGAGCCAGTCGCAGTGAAGCCGGTTACCCCCGGCACGCTGTTGTTTCCGCTCGGCGTGGCATGAAACGGACTTTCTTCCGCATCGAGCAAGGCATACAAGGCCGGATTCGCGTTGCCTTGTCCCACTCCGCCATGCTTTTCGACGACCATGGACATGATGCCGGCAAACGAAGGAGAAGCAGCCGACGTGCCGGCGATGACGCCGGGCCCACCGTCCTCATAAATCCAATACCCATCGTGGCTGGCTGCGGACAACGATACATCGGGAACGGTGCGCATGCCGTTCGCGGCGGAGCCGGTAATTCCCGCCTGCCAGCTTGGTTGACTGTACACTTCGCTCACCCCGCCGCCGCCGGCCCAGAGTCCCGAGCCGCCATCGAGCGCGCTCTCGTTCCAGACCTTTTCCGGAATATAGGAGAGAGCCGAGCCGTCGTTTGTGGAGTTGTTCGTGGCGCTCCAGTAGGTTCCGCTGCCTTCGTAGAACTCGGTTCCGCCGACGCAGGTCGAATAAGGCGAGCTGCACAGACCGTTCACGCCGGCCACAGAGCCTTTTGCCGAAGAGCCCGCATCGCATCCCGCCGCGCCGCTGTCGCCCGCCGCCACAAACGCACTGATGCCTTCGCTCGCCGCCTGCTCCCAAAGACTGTCATAGAAGGCCAGCTCCGCACTTCCCTCCTCAGCCTCGCAGGCGCCGTAACTGGTGCTCATCACCGGAGCTAAGTCGTGATCCACAATGTATTGAGCGGAGAGATCTACGCCATCGGTCGTCGCCGTCGATTCTGCAACGACAAAGTCGATCGTCGCTCCGTAACCCACGCCGCCCGACCACTCCACGTCCAGCGTGGACTCGTCCTGGTCGCCATATTCGTCGTTGATCCCCGGATCTGCGCCGTCGTGAATCACCGTGGGCTGGCTCGCAGGGAGCCCGAAGCTGCTGCGAAACAGGCTCACGTCGCTCAGGTTGATGTCGCTTCGTCCCACAATCGCGATGGAGACGCCTTTTCCGGTGATCCCCGCGTTGTATTGCGGGTTCAGGTCGTAGATGACGCCGTAGTCCGCCGGAGCCAGATAATGGTAACCGCCATCGGTGATCTCAGGGTTGGCTGCGTCGGCTCGGGCCAACCGCCGAAACGAGCTGATCTGAGGCATGCGGCGAAAATCGTGCAAAGATAGAATTCCCTTGACCACCGGCGCCAACTCTCGGGGGATCTGCGGATCCTGGGAATTGGCAAGGTGCATCTTCCCATTCACTAGGTAATGGCGCATCTCAGTGTGGAAGGTGTCTTCAACCTGCCCCGCGTTGCCCGTGAAGATGATCACGCGGCCGCTCGCGCCGGCCGGCTCAACCGTAAAGCCATGGTTTTGAAGCCATGCGGTGATCTGCGCAATGTCGCCTGCCGAGGCGCCGAAGCGCGCGCCGTACTCTGCCGGCGTGAGCCACTGATGATGAAGCGGCGATCCCGGCGTGTGCTGCGCCTCAACTAGCGCGTCGAGTTCAGCTTGCTGCGCCGCATCGGGTTCGAGGACCAACACCAGGCGCTGGAGCGGCGTTTCGGGATCTGCCGCGCCTTGGTCGAACTCCGGGCGCGCCAGCGGATGGGTATTGCCCATGAGAGTCACCACGTCCGAGTCCACTATCGGGTGGACAATGCGATCTCTCGGGAAGACGGTCTGCGCAAATCCAGCGCAGTTCAATGCAACCGACACAAACAAAAGGACAAGCGAGCGATGAATCTTCGGGAACTGGGCCATGGTGTTCCTTGCCCAACCTTGTGACAGCAGAATTGGTGGGTTCTCATTCTGCATCGGCCCGCTTCGTCAGATTATTAGAGCTTTCTAGAAACTCTGGTAATCGCTTCATTTTGGGACATCACGGTTCGCGGTCTCGTGGTGGCCGGCCACCAGGATAGCGTTCCATGCCGCGCTCGGGATCGCATCTGTAAGGTTGCGAATCGACGTATTTGCTGATCAAAGGTTCTGCTTCTGAAAGGCCGTTGTCAGGAGGATAAGTACCGGTAAATGGGGGATTGCGCCAGGGTTCGGCGTTCCGGTCGTGTCACCGCCGACGGTGACCTTTGCCAGGCCTTCGTCACCCGGCTCGATAGGTCACCATCGGCGACCCATTCGCTCCGAATCGGCCTCCGCACTGCTCTTGGTTGAAATTCCAGCTATTAAGAAAGGATTGAGGTCAGTGAACAAGTTTTCTCTCTACGAATAGGGGGAGCTGACTTCTTTCCGACGCGCTCGGGCCCCCGGGGGCAAGCCGGGATTCTTCTGAATGGGCGCCGAGCCGCAAAAGGCGCCAGTCCACTGTAGGCGCCTGGCCCGTCCAGGGGGCTGAATCGTTCCCTCGTTCTTCACCGATTGCCAGTGCTGGGCGTCTTCTTTGCAAATTTTGATGGATTTTTTATGGGTTTTCCTGTACAAGCGTTTCCATCGCTCCCTGAGTTCCTGCCGATCGAATGGACTGAACCAGGGGTTCACGGGTTCTTCAATCGTCGGCTCGGCTTCTCGACTTCAGAAGCAGAGACTTGAGCGCACCAGCAAGCCTTTTGGAGGAAGAACGCAATGCTGCATTCCATCGTTCGGTCTTTTGTACGCTTTTGCTCGCTGATTCTAATTCTTTTCTTCGCCATTGCAACGCATACCCATGCGCAAACCTTTCGTGGCGGCATCACCGGAACGGTAACCGACCCGTCAGGCGCCGCGCTGCCTGGCGCCCAGATCGGTGCGGTTGAAACCGCGACTCGTATTGGGTATAGGACGGTGTCCTCCAGCGCTGGCGAATTCGCCTTCTCGAATCTTCCCGTGGGTGACTATGCCGTCACCGTTACGGCAGCCGGGTTCGCCACGGTGAAGTTCGACATGGTAACGGTCCTGGCGGGTCAAAGCTATACCTTGCCCGTAAATCTGCGGTTAGCCAGCGCCGAGCAAACGGTTGAGGTAACAGCCAGCCAAATGACATTGGACACCGTGACCGACATCCAGTCCTCAGACATTCCGGAAGCCGCGGTGCAAAACCTGCCCAACAGCGGCCGCGACTTTACGCAGATGCTGGCGCTGAACACCGGCTTTGCCGGTTACTCCCTTGGTGGAGGCGCCCTGGCATCCAGCGTCGACGGCCTCCGCTCAAACTCGGTCAACTGGCAAATTGAAGGCACCGACAACAACGATTTGTGGTGGAACATTCCCGCTGTGAACCAAAGCGGCGTGAACGGGATTGCGGCAGTCATCATGCCCATGGACGCGATCGAAAGCTTCTCCTTCACGACTTCGGGCACCACCGAAATCGGGCGCAACTCCGGCGGCACGGCCAACCTCACCATCAAGTCCGGAACCAACTCCGTCCACGGCTCGGCCTACTATTACAATCACAACGAATTTTTCCAGGCTGACAATCCCCTGGAACCGAGCAAGCAGGAGACGCGCAATCAGCACTATGGATTCTCAGTAGGCGCGCCTATCCGCAAGAACAAAACCTTTTTCTTCCTCTCTGGGGAGCATCAATGGTTTGACATCGCCGCCGCCGCCCATGCCACTGAGCCGTCGGCCGCTTACCAGGCCGAGGCCGTGGCCGTCCTGAATACGTATGGCATGACGGAAAACCCGGTGGCTCATAATCTGCTCTATGGCGCCGGAAGTTACTCCGCTCTATGGCCGGCTTCAGCGCTCACCGGGCCCGCCAATCCTTCCAACTACTTTTCCACTGGCCTGACCAGCGGATACAGTTACAATGGCGTCGGCAAAATCGACGAGCAATTCACCGACAAGGATCACCTTGCGTTTACGTATTTCATCGGCCAGGGCATTCAGACCGCTCCCGTTTCCTCCTATCTGCCCCCCTACTTCCAGAATGCCGGAACGCACATTCAAAACTACTCGCTGGTGTACAACCGCCTTTTCTCGCCCACCATTACGAACCAGCTTTCTGCCGGCGCCAGTTATTTCCAGCAGGCATTCGTTGACGCCGATACCAATTTCAATCCTATCGGACTGGGACTCGACACCGGAGCCACTCTTGGCGGCGCGCCCTGTATTCGCATCGGCCCTCCTGAAAGCTGCGGTCTGCTCCTGGGCAGCGGCACAGGATTCGATCCTCTGGGAGTCACCCCACCTCTGGGCCGGACCGATATTACCGGTCATCTGGACGAGGACTTCAACTGGACCAAGGGAGCGCATCGGTTGCACTTTGGCGGCGAGATTCGCCGGGCGCAGGTGCACGAGTTCTATCTCGAAGGCGAGCGCGGAACCTTAATCTTCGATGGCACGCAGGGGCCGTGGTCGGCAACCAGCACACCCTGCGCGACACTGAACACGACAACATATGGTCCCTATGGCTCGGCAACCGCGCCGCCTTCCGCTGCGCCTACCGATGAAAATGTCATTTACCTCGCGGACTTTCTCGCCGGCTGCTTCGACCCTGCCAACACTTCCATCACCGAGGGCAATCCGCAGCGCCTGGTCTATGTGAATTCCTTCGCGTACTACGGGCAGGATACCTGGCAGGCTACAAAGAGCCTCAGCCTGAATTATGGTTTGCGCTTTGATTACGAAGGCCCGGTCCACACCGGCCAACAGAACCTTTCCGTCTTCGATCCCTCCCTGGCGAGCGGCCTTGCGGTGACTGGAGTCAACGTCGCCAGCATCTATAACAAGTTCTGGGGAGGCTATGCTCCTCGCGTTGGCTTCTCCTATAAGCTCGGCAGCGGTGGCAAGAAGGTGCTTCGCGGCGGCTACGGCATCTATAACGACTCCATTTACATGAAGTCGGTTCTGGAGAATGAGGGCCTTCAGACCAGCGTCGACTTCGGTCCGGAATTGAACCCCGCCGGCTCTGAGGAGGTCGTCACCCCCTATGCGAACAACGTGGCGATCCAATCCGGCGTGCCGTTCTTCCCGACCTACACGGAGGCGCTCTCGGCTCAGAGCACAGCCATAACGAACATCTCCACCTTCGATGCGCATTTTCGGCCCAGTTATGCGCAGTCGTTCGACCTCAATTTAGAGCAACAGTTCACCTCGTCCATCATCTGGCAATTGGGCTATTTGGGAACCAAGGGAACGCACCTGATGGGTGTCTTCGACATCAACCAGGGCGCGCTGGGCAGCTACAACAACACGTCTGTTCCCTACAGCTCCACCACCTGCCCGCCGCAGTACAGCGGCGCCGTCCCCGGCACACTGGGCAACGATCTGCAGTGCTCGCGCCCCTATTTCAGCCAGTTCCCCAACTTCGCCTCCATCGTCGAAGCCCGGTCCAACCTGGGCTCCATCTACAGTTCGCTGCAAACCTCGCTGCGTTTGCAAAGCTGGCACGGGCTCGCCGGATCGGCGTCCTACACCTGGGGGCACGCCCTCGACTATGAAACTGGAGCCTTGCCCTACCTCCCGCAGAACTCTTTCGACGAAGCCGCCGAACGGGGTAACTCCGACTTTGACGTCCGTCAAACGCTCTCCGGCTACCTTGATTACATGGTTCCAGCGATGACTCAGCCTAACCGGCTCACCAAGGGATGGGAGCTGACATCCGGCTTTTCATTCCACGGCGGGACCCCCTACACCGTCACTTCTGAGACCAATCCCAGCGGCAACGGAGAAGACGCCGACCGCGCCGTGCAAGTCATTGCCGATCCCAATGCCGTTTCGCATGCCATCGTGAACGATACCGTACAGTGGTTCAACCCGAATGCATTCATCGACGCGCCAGTGGCCACTTATTCGCCCACGCGCCGCGGCCAGAACTACAATCCCGGCTACGAATCTGTGGACTTAACCGTGGTCAAAAACACCCAGATCCACGAAAACCTTGCCATTCAATTCCGCGCCGATATGCTGAACATTTTCGATCGCACGAACCTGGCGCCCGTGGGCTGGCCGACCACGAGCGAAGCAGGCCAGATCAGCAATACTGTGGGTGTCTTTCTGAGCGCACCGGGTATCGGCCCCGGCGAGCCCTTTAACGTCCAGTTTGCGATGAAGATCCTCTTCTAACGCAGCCTTTTGCCGGGAACATCGCGGAAGAAGGGTTCGCGAACCACATTGCTTCGCATACGCGCTCAAGAATGCTCCCTACTGAGTTTTTGGACCCGAAGAAACCTGATCCGCAGAGTCCTCGCAGGCGGTTGACCGCCGGCTCCCTATTATTGGATTAAGTGGGGTAGCTCCCTTAGTACAGTAACCACTACTGGTTGTGCTTTCCGGTGGGCGCGTTTGCTCGCGATGGCCGGTAGCGGGATGGTTTTGTGACCAGGGCGTTCTCCAGCAGCCGGTAGAACAGCATTCCCCGGCGGCGCGACTTTCTACGATTGAAGCGGAACGCGAACTCATCGAGATACGCGTCCAGAT